>CAZBCQ010000001.1:0-67950 GCA_964490255.1 uncultured Terriglobales bacterium
GACTCGAGCGCTTCGAGGTTCATCTGAGTGATGGCGAATTCCAGCGCGAGATCGCCTCTGCGCGGACCTTTGGCTTTCGTGAGGACGAGCAGGCGATGCGCAACATGGGACTGATTCGTGGCGCCTCCATGGATAACTGCATCGTGCTCACGCGCGAACGGGTGGTGAACGGCCCGTTGCGGTATCAGGACGAGTTTGTGCGCCACAAGGTGCTTGACCTGATCGGCGATCTCGCACTGCTGGGACGCCGCATTATCGGACGCGTGGTAGCACGCAAAGCTGGTCACGCTATGCATACTGCACTGGTCTCACGCTTGCTGCGCGATTCCAGCCTCTGGGAAGAAACCACCGACGAAGTTCGAGGCGAACGCCAAGTCCCCGAGCCGATTGGCGTGGTGCAACCGGTCTAGTTAGTTCCTCTTCTGGCCTGGGTTCGCTTTTCTGCTGTCATTCCGAGGCGTCTGCGCCGAGGAAGCCCTATCATTGATCTCCGGCTCGTTTTTCCGCGGAAACAGGAAACATGAAACGTGAACCGCAAAAGGCGTATCTGTCCCTCGGCTCTAACCTCGGCGACCGTGAGGGAAACCTGCGCGACGCGATCGGGCGTCTCGGAGCAGTTGGAAACGTCGATGCGGTTTCTTCGTTCTACGAAACCGAGCCCGTCGATTTTCTCGATCAGCCCTGGTTCCTCAACTGTGTGGTGCTGCTGGAAACCGACCTAGCCCCGAAAATACTGATACAGCGTCTGCTCGAGATTGAGCGCGCCATGGGACGCGAACGCCTTCAGCCAAAGGGTCCCCGGCTGATCGACATCGACATCCTGCTCTTTAGCGATGAAATGATCAACCGACCGGGCCTGACGATTCCCCATCCCGCGTTGCACGAGCGTCGATTCGTGCTGGAGCCGCTGGCGGAGATTGCGCCGGATCTGGTGCATCCAGTTCTGAAGAAAACCACGAGAGAGCTTCTCGCGAATTTCCGGGAGTTAGGTCAAAACGTAAAACGAATGTAGGACAGGCGATCCCGCCTGTCACGTAGCCCTTCATTACTGAGGGGCAGCCGGCCTCTTCAGCTACCCCGATAGATCCATCCGACTGCTCGCAGTGACCTTTTCTACTGCGCAACGTCCGTTGTGTATCGTATATCATTGTCGGATCGATGTGTATTAACACGTATAGGTGCGGATATGAGCGATCTTCTTACGCCTCGTCAAGCGGCCACAGTTCTAGGCATTAGCTATCCGACAGTCAAACAGTGGATCTACAAGCGCAAGCTGCGCACCGCGCAAACTGCCGGTGGTCATTACCGAATCCCACAAAGTGAAATCGACAGATATCTGCCAAAGAAGCTCGGAAAGCCCGGGATAAAGCGCCGCAACAATTTCCGTCAAATCAGCGGACGCAATCAGCTGGTCGGGCGAATTATGGATTTGAAAATCAGCGGCCTGCTTGCCCAGGTGACGCTCTCGCTCGGCGACCAGCACATCACATCGATCATTACCGCTGATGCGGTTCGCGAGATGCGCCTGAAGAAGGGCGAGACAGCCGCCGCCCTGATCAAATCCACCGAAGTCATGATCGTTCGCGTTTAGCCAGCATAAGCCTACGGCCAATTCAACCAGCTAACCCTTCGTGCCACGCGAAGGCTTTTTCCTGTGAGGTGCTCGTGACTCGAGGAGTCTGTTGTCTTGTACTGGCCTTTTCATTGGCCGCAACAGCGCATGCTCAAATGTCCGCGAATTTGTCCGGCAACGTAGCCGATCCCAGTGGGTCAGCCGTGACCGATGCGTCCGTAACAGCACAAAACCTCGAGACTGGCCTGACGCGCGACACGACCACGAATCAGTACGGTCATTACCAAATACTCGCGCTTCCAGTCGGCACCTACCAAGTTTCCGCCGGAAAGCAGGGTTTCGCCGAACAAGTGCGGACTGGCGTGCGGCTTGTGGTCGGTCAGGATGCCACGGTCAATATGCGCTTACGCATCGGCAAGGTCAGTCAGCAGATCAAAGTTTCCGGTGACGCCGAGGTCGTCAGCACTACCACGCAGGACATTTCCGGAGTAGTCGGCGAACGACACGTCAAAGATCTTCCGTTGAATGGCCGCAGCTACGACTTGCTGATGACGCTCAACCCAGGGGTGGTCAACTATACGTGGGAGAAAACCGGAGGCATCGGAGTCTCAAATTCAACCACTGGCAACGACTTTTCCGTCTCCGGCAATCGTCCGCAGCAGAATCTCTTCCTGCTGAATGGTGTTGAATACACCGGCGCTGCCGAAAACAACATGACTCCCGGCGGAACCAGCGGGCAACTGCTGGGTGTCGATGCGGTGCGCGAGTTCAACCTCCTGCGCGACTCCTATGGCGCGGAATACGGAAAGCATCCCGGTGGTCAGGTCATCATTGCGACGCAATCGGGAACCAATCAGCTTCACGGATCGGTCTACGAGTTTCTGCGCAACAACGACCTCGATGCAGCGAACTATTTCGATCAGGGATCGGCGCCTCCCTTTCAGCGCAATCAGTTTGGCGCCGCGATTGGCGCGCCGATAGAAAAAGACAAGACATTCTTTTTCGCGAACTATGAAGGTCTTCGTCAGCACCTGCATCAAACGTCGGTCGCCTCTGTTCCCGATGCGGCATCCCGCGCCGCCACGGTCCCCAGCGTTCGCCCACTGCTGAACCTCTGGCCAATTGCTCCTACGGGAGCGCCAGACTTCAACGGCATCGCCCAGGTCTTCAGCAGCCCGCTTCAGACTATCCGCGAAGACTTCGGCACAGTTCGCGTCGATCGTAACTTTTCCAGCCGCGATGTTCTCTCGGGCATATACACCATCGATGATGGCGGCGATGTCACCGCGACCGTGTTAGACCCCTACAGCAGCGACATCATGAATCTGCGCGAGCAGGTCGCCAGCCTGCAATGGACGCACATATTTTCTTCAAACCTTATTAATGTTGCGCGCTTCGGCTACTCGCGCGCCGGATACTACTTCACTGGCGAGCCCACTCCCGGCACACCAGCGGCCAGCGTTCCCGGCTTTGTTCTTGGCAAGCAAGTGGGCGCTGTTGTTGTCGGTGGAAGCGCGGCTTCCAATCCTCAAGCTCAGATCGGACTAGCCGGCAGCAACAACGGCAGCAATCTCAGCATTGCGCGGAACATTTATACGATCGAGAATCGCGTCAGCCTTGTCAGGGGCCGGCATCAGTTCTCGTTTGGAGTTTGGCTGCAACCGTTCCAGTCGAACGAGAACATCCATCTCAGTCAATTTGGACAGGCCACCTTTACTAGTCTGCAGACTTTCCTTCAAGGCAACGTCGGCACGTTTCTCTACGATCCGACTTCTACACCCTTGAATTGGCGGTCGTTTTTCGGAGCCTGGTACGCCCAGGACGCTATCCGCGTTAGTCCGTCGTTGACCGTGTCGCTCGGATTCCGCGCAGAATCGAGCACTGGATGGAACGAGGCTCACGGCAGCGCCGCGAATTACACTTTCAGCAACGGCGTCATCTCCAGCCAACCGCGTATTTCGGATTCGCTTTTCACGGTGAACAACGCGAAGTTCTTGCCACAGCCGCGTATCGGCATTGCGTGGAGCCCAACGGATCCGAAAACGGTAATTCGCGCCCGCTTTGGAATGTACAACGATCTGCAGGATGCGCTCGGGTATCGCACTGATCAGAACGCGCCGTTCAATCCCACGTACAGCATTCCGTCCGTGACGGTTTCGAAGTTCCCGATCGATCCTGCCGCGCCGCTGCCTGCAACCGCCAAGCTGGTGCCTGGTGGCATTCAGCCTGACATGAAAACGCCCACCTTGATTTCCTGGTCGCTGCGCGTACAGCGCGAACTCTCGCCGAATACTTCTTTAACGCTGGGCTACGTCGGTTCGCACGGTTATCACGAGATCGTTGGCGTCGATGCGAACGAGCCGATCCCGACCATCTGTCCGGCGGCGCCCTGTCCGGCCGCGTACCCGGCTAATTTCCCCGCCGGCCTCGCGGGAACGCCAGTTCCGGCCGGGAGCTTCTATATTTCTGCTGGAAGCCCGCGCGCGAATCCCTCGCTTGCGAATACTTGGACCTATCTTTCCATCGGGAATAGTTCCTACAACGCGCTGCAGGTCGATTTCAACCATCGCTTCGCCCACGGGATGGCGTTACGTGGTGCCTACACCTGGTCCAAAGCGCTTGACGACGGCGACTCCGTGAATGCCACTACTACTGCGAATGAACCTGGATTGGTTTCGAACCCGTACAACATCCGTGCTGATTGGGGCCCTGCAGGATTCGATGTCCGGCACGTGGGCGTGATCAGCGCTGTGTACGAATTGCCGTTTGGGCGTGGAAAGAAGTTCGCCAACGGGGTGGAAGGGATTCGCAATGCGCTGATCAGCGGCTGGTCCGCCAACAGCATCGTTACTGTGCAATCCGGGTTTCCGTTCACGCCGCAGCTGAGTTACAACCCATCGAACAATGGCGACACGCGCAACCCCGTGCGGCCGTTTATCAACCCGAATTTCTCCGGGCCCATAATTCTCGGGAATCCAACTCAGTGGTATAACCCCAACGCCTTCCTGGCGGCTCCCGCTAACAGCGGCCTCTACGGAAACCTTGGACGAAATACGCTCATCGGTCCGGGACTGGCGACGTGGGACTTTTCTGCGCTGAAAAACACGGCGGTTTCCGAACGATGGACAATGCAGTTCCGCGCGGAGATTTTCAATCTACTCAATCGCGCGAACTTCAATACGCCCAACTTGATTACATTTACCCCTCCGACAGCGTCGAATCCGACGGGCGTCTCTGGTACCGCTGGCGCAATCACCAGCACTTCGACCACAGCGCGCCAGGTGCAATTTGGAATCAAGCTGCTCTGGTGAGCGACGACATCAAGCTCGGCTATGCGACCTCAGCGCGTACTTCGAGGTACTCGGCCCTGATCAGCGTTTTATCGCCGCTGCCCTCGTTGTGAGCTTCCCAATGGCGCACCAGGTCGCGTGTCAAGGCCTCTTGAGCTGCGGGGTCCAATCTGGCGAAGGTCGTCTTGGTCGGTCCGAAATACTGTTTGAAGAACTCCACAATTTCGGGCGCGCTGAAGGGATATTCGAACAGGAACTCGCGCTTCCATGAGTCGACGCTCGCCGCCGCGGAGAAGCGGTCCGCCACAACTTTCGGATCTCCCCAAAGCGACGGAGGAGGCACTCCCGGAGGAGGTGGCGCGTGCCTGGCAGTGATTTTGAACATTTCGCCGACGAAGCCCTCCGGGGTCCAGTTACCCATCGCGATCGCGCCGCCAGGTTTGCAAACCCGTAGCAGCTCTGAAGCGACCGCTTCCGGGCGCGGCGCAAACATCGCTCCGAACATCGACATCACCACGTCGAAACTTGCGTCATCGTGCCGCAGCTGCTCCGCATCGCCTTCAACAAATTGAGTGTTGAGTCCTTCCGACTTTGCGCGTGCGCGGGCCTGCTCCAGAAGATTCGGAGCAATATCCACTCCGGTGACTTCCGCTCCCATCTTGGCCGCCGGTATGGATTGGTTTCCGGTACCGCAAGCGACGTCTAATACTTTCATTCCGGGCTTTAGATTGAGCCGCTCGACAAATTCGACTCCTTCGCGCTCATTCAAGCGCGCAATCTGCCCGAAGTCGCCCGCCATCCACATGCTGCGCATGCGCTGTTTCAGCTCTTGAAGATCTTTAGGCGCAGTAGCCATATCTCACCCCAGGAAAGTTTAGGACACACGATATGCCTGTCCTGAGTATTCGACGTTTGTTTTTGAATTACGGCACAATAATTCGGCTACCCTCGTCGGGCGCCGCAATCGCGGACTTCTGCTCCGGAAATTGGCTGAACAGAAAATCAAGGTAGGCACGCGACTTCGGACGTCCGTTGTTGCGTCCCAGAGCAATCCGCAACATGAAAACCAGCGCGCGCAACACGTCGCTGTCACGCAGCGAAGCGAATCCGAGGTTCTGCTGTTCGATCTTGCGGTATTGCTCCACCATCGACCGCAGCTCAGCGATGATCGCCTGTTGTGGCAAACTCGCGTTAGGCGCTTCGTATACCAGTCCCGACTCGACCAGCGTGTGATAGCTGCGCGCCATGTTCGTGAGTGCGCCAATCGCATCACGGTCGTTGATACTGCGGTCGGCCCGGGCGGCCTTGGCGACGCCGAAACTCAATCCAAGGATCAGCGGTTCACGCTCGTATAGGAAGCGCTCGGGAATCTCGACATCGAGGAAGAGCGCATCGCGGTCGAGTTCCTCGATGGCACGCGGCTTTTCGTTTTGCCGCGCTTGCTGCAGATAAACACAGTCACTGGGACAGTCGAGCGTTACCTCACGCTCGGTTCCGCAGCATACCGGACAGATGCGGTCGTGCAGCGCCGGGCAAAAGCGCTTTTCTTTTCGTGTATGACAGATTTCACAAGCCACACTTAATTATTACATCCCGCGGCAATTAGCCCCGCAATGGCCCAATTGTAGAAAAATGCACCTCGGCGAATCCTTTTCCACAATTCGCCGCTCTTCCTGAATAGAGGGGATTCAAGTGGCACAAAAGATTACCGCCGCCGAGCTCGCAAAGCCGGGGGATCGGCTCGCGGTTCAGCTCATCGACATCTGTTCTCCGTCTGAATATGCTGCCGGCCACGTTCCCGGGGCTATCAACATTCCTATGGAGGAGATCGAGTCGCGCATTGGCGACCTGAGCTCCACTTCGCCGGTTGTTCTGATCTGCAAAAGCGGACAACGGGCCGCGGCTACGGCTCAGCTGGTAGAAATGCGCCGCCAGAATGTGCTTGTGCTCGACGGCGGGACTCGCGCCTGGAGCGCTACCGGAGCTCCCCTGATTGTGAGCGCGCGGACACGCTGGTCCCTGGAGCGTCAGGTGCGGTTAGGCGCAGGCTTGCTGGTAATTCTGGGAATTGTGCTGTCATTTGTTTGGAGTCGCGGCTGGATCGCACTCTCCGCCTTTGTCGGACTGGGTCTGACGTTTGCTGGACTCACCGACATCTGTGGAATGGCATTGTTGCTGAGAAAGATGCCCTGGAATAAGGCCAGAACGGTTTCGCCCGCCGCTCTGGCAAAGAATCACAGTTGCCCGGTGTGACTGCCCTTACAACGAACTCGCAGTGCTGGCAAAATGCGAGCGTGGACTTTGAACAGCTAGCGAACGAACACAAAGACGCTGTCTATCGACAGATGCTGCGGGTCTGCGGCAATCGCGAGGACGCCGAGGATGTCCTGATCGAAGCGCTTTTGAAGGCTTACCAGCACCTGCATCAATTGAACGATCCGGTGGCGTTTCGTGCATGGCTTGCGCAAATCGCGCGCCGGGTTTGCTGGCAATTGAAAGAGCGCGAGGCATTATCGCCTCTCTTGCAGCTTTCCATGCTGGAGGAAGAGGGGGCTGAGATAAAAGACCCGAAGCCGCCGTTGGATTCGGAACTCGCACTGCGGAGGATGAAACAGTTATTAGACGATGCGGTAAGTCAGCTGCCGCCGTCCGCGCGCGAAGTCTTTCTTTTGCGCGACATT
Source organism: uncultured Terriglobales bacterium (assembly GCA_964490255.1). Taxonomy (GTDB): domain Bacteria; phylum Acidobacteriota; class Terriglobia; order Terriglobales; family Acidobacteriaceae; genus JAJPJE01. The sequence goes on from CAZBCQ010000001.1 coordinate 7,545, forward strand.
GAAGAAGTGCCCGGTCAGGAAGTGGCACAGCGCCTTGGAATCTCACTGGCGTCGATGAAGTCTCGACTCCATCGCGCCCGCAAATTGCTTCGTGAGCGCGTCGACGCTGCGCTCACCGGCAATGCGCCAGAAACGCAATCATAGGAGGTCTGTTATGGAAATCTTGGTAGAACATCTGGGTGGTGTTCAATTCGAAATCAAGGCGCGCCAGCACACGATTGTGTGTGACCAGCCACCGGAGAACGGCGGCTACGATGAAGGCATGACTCCGCCGGAACTCTTGCTCGCTTCACTTGGCTCTTGTGCCGGCTTTTACGCAGTCATGTACCTCAAGAAGCACAAGCTCTCCACCGAAGGTATCCGCGTGCACGTCTCCGCCGAGAAAGCGAAAGCCCCGGCGCGCATGGAAGACTTCCGTATCACGGTGGAGGTTCCCGCGGAGTTCACGGAAGAACACAAGAACGGCATCGAAGACGCTGTCCACCATTGCCTGATTCACAACACTCTGCTGAATCCGCCAAAAATTACCCTCGAAGTGAAGAGCGTGGCTCTCACGCGGTCCTGACGCACCGAAGCGCAGTAACCACGGTTATCTTTCCTGACGGCGCCGCCCCGATATGCTATGGGCGGCGTTATTTCCGGAGAGTGCCGTGAAGATCTACCGCATCGCTCGCTGGGTAGTACTTGCAATCCTTCTGATCGTGATCCTGCTTGCGCTCAAGAAGCCGTCGCAAGTCGCATCGTCGCAGGTCCCCGCCGAAAACTGGAAGCAGCACGCTGCTGAATTCCAGACCAAAATCAACCAGTTAGAGCAGGCGAGCACCGACGGGAATCACGGCGGCGAAGTCCAGCTCACCTCCATGGAAGTGAACGCCGCACTGACCGAGTCACTCCACAACGGTGCTCCTCCGGCTGCGGACCTCGGTCAGGTGCCCATTCAAGCGCCGCAAGTCAGTTTCGAGGGCGACCAGGTGCGCGGCGTCTTCCCCACTCAGATCTACGGTAAGAACGTGTACGTGACGGTCGCGGGGCGGCTCGGATCGCAAAACGGCTACGCGACTTTCGATCCGACCGAATTTAAGCTTGGCGATCTGACTGTTCCCGTCTCGCTGGTGAACAATGCCTTACAGAGGAAACTCGCGGATCCGGCAAATCACGAAAAACTGAAACTGCCGGAGTTCGTCGCCGATGTTCGCGTTGTCAACAGTCAACTGGTCGTCACCCAGAAATAGCTTTACTGGATTCCGGCGCTGGTTTGCGCAACGATCAGCGCATCTGACGCGGCAATCTTGAACGGCGAGCCAGCCACCGGAGTCAGTGCTCCCGTCGTCTGATCGATCGACCACGCCATGGTCTGCCCGCCAACGGCGTAGAGGAATTTGCCGTTTGCGTCGACGCGTATTTCGCCGACCTGATAAACAGTGAAGGTGCTGTTCGCAACCTCGTGGATCGCACCGGTCTTCTGATCCAGCGTGAACGACTGCACGCTCGCCGGCCCACCGTTGTAGCCCCCGCTGTTTAAGACGAAAATGAAACGGTCGTGCGGATCCGCGACAACGCGGCTGGGGGCGTTGCCAGCGGTGAGTGGCGACCCAGCGATGGCGGCCAGCGTGCCGTCAGCGTTGACCGCGTAGACAGAAACGTGGCTGGTTTCATATTGAGGTACGAAAAGAAACTTGCCGTCGGCGCTGACAGAAACAGAGCTGGTGAGCGCACCTGTCTCAAACGGCGATCCCGCATTGGGCGAAATCAGGCCGCTGTTCTGATTGCGCGTCCAGATATTCACGAAGCTCGACCCTCGCTGCGACTCGTACAAAAACTTGTTCGTCGGATGCATGACAACCGTGTATACGGGACCGCCTCCCGATGCTGGTTGAGAGTTGCTCGGAGAAATCTCTGCCCATGTTCCGCTGCTCTGATCCACCGAATACACATGAATCGATCCGTCGTTAAGACCGCCAACGTAAGCGAATTTCCCGGCAGCATCCACAGCGACGGTGTTGGGGCAGCAATCACCCTCGGTTGCAAAAAGGGGCAGGGTGTGGAATGTCTGGCCGGGTAGCGGCGTGATCTCGTGCGTGCCTGGATCGACCTTTACCAAATCCATGTTCGTTCCCGGGGCCTCAAATCCGGTCACATAGAAATTGACTCCGCTCGAGTCGACTGCCATGTTCTGAGCGGCTCGCACGGGAATGATCGCTGTCGTCACTTGCGTCAGCTGTCCGGTGTTTTGATCGATCTGATAAACGGTAAACGTGCTCTGATTATTTGCGCCGGGCACGACTGCATACAGAAATTCCTCCCCGCTATTCACCGAAGGCGTGGGCGACGGTGACGGAGATCCCGTTCCTGGACTTGGGGCTGGAGAGCTGCTTGGTGTGGTCGCAGTCGGGGCGCTGGCTGGCGGTGCCGAACTCGCGTTCGATGTCGCCGAACTGGGGGTGGACGTGTCGCCCCCACAACTTGCAAGCGCAATCACGAACAGCGCGATGAGAAAAGAGCGAAACAGGCGAATCACCGCGCACTTGCTTCGCTGGGCGAACATGTTGGAAGCCAAGGAAGCGCCCCTATTCAACTCTCGGTGAAGATGGCGCAACACTCTGGCCTGTTTGCCTCAGCCCAGGGTTTTTCGCGAGCTGGCCAGAGCAGCGAAAACGGCATCTCTGGTTGCGCGCTTTTTCGATTGCACCGATGCTCCGCGTTCGTTCGCAATGTCAGGATCTATTGCCCGATCACTCGAAGCAGCAGAGCGCTACCGGACCGAATATCAATTCCCGAGGAGGATTTCAGTACGATCTCGCCAGCTGGTTGGGTTCGCCCGAAGTGGCTGACGCTCAGATCGGGGAATCCGTAGGCGCCGCAAGCGGAAGAAGAGAACACCCAAACCGCTTGCATCGTGTTGCCGTCCCCTTCGCAATGCCCCGCGGGATTAGCGCTAAGTACAGCGAAGATGCTCCCATCCCCTAAAGAGTTCCCAACCTTTTCCGATCCGTTCAGCACATCGCCCGGTCTGCCGTAGACCACATCGCGACCGCCGATCTGCTGTGTATTCCAAAGGCTGGGAGGGTTAGCTCGGTCTCCGGCTGAGTTTGTCGGAACTTGCGCATCCTGCACTGTCAGCATGGAAGCGATCGCGCGCATCGAGGTTCGGATTGGGAGTTCCTGTTTCCCGAGCAGCAAGCGGTCAAACTTCAGAGTTACGGTTGTGGGATTGATCTCAACAATCTGACCGGTCACGTTTCTGCCGCGCTGAATCTTGCCACCGCTGGGAAAAGGTACGTCCTGCATGACCCGAGCCTTGATCGTCTCCCCGGCTTTGCTCTTCTCGGAACGAATCGTCGTCGACAACATCACCGGGATGGTAATGCCCGACGGCACATCGGACTGACCCATCAGGCATAGGCCGGAGAGGAAACAGCACAGGACGGCGAGTAGAGTAACGTTTCGCAACATTGCGGATTCTTTATTGATGATCCTCGGCATCCTCCCGTTGCGGAAAGCGCGAGTTCCCGTTTTCAATCCAGCAGCACTGCTATAATTTCGCGCCAGTTCAGATCACCAGGAGTGAAACATTGATCAAGCGAATTTTCTTCGCGATGGCGCTCGTGTGCCTGTGCATTGCGACCGCCACCGCACAGGAAGAAGCGCCAACCCGCACGATTGTTTACGTAGGCCATCTGCTGGATGTGAAATCAGGCAAGACGCTCCCGAATCAGCAGATCGTAATTGAAGGCGACAAAATTGTAAGCGTCGGACCCTCCACAGGTCCCGGCGCGAAGGCCGGATACAACATCATTGATCTTTCTAAAGCGACAGTTCTTCCCGGCCTCATCGATGCTCATACTCACCTCACCTTTTCTCCCGACCAGTTCGGATATCAGGCGCTTGGTATTTCCATTCCACGGGAAGCACTCACCGGAGCTAAGAACGCGAAGCTCACCCTCGACGCGGGCTTTACGACAGTGCGCAACGTCGGCGCGGACGGATTCACGGATGTGGCTCTGCGCGATGCGATCAACGCAGGCGATCTTCCCGGTCCGCGAATGCTGGTAAGCGGTCCGCTCATCGGAATCACGGGCGGCCATTGCGACGAAAACCTGCTCCCTTACGAATTCCACCACCAGGGGGACGGGGTAGCCGACGGTGTTGCGGCCGTTCAGCACCAGGTACGCGAAAACATCAAGTACGGTGCTGACCTGATCAAAATTTGCGCGACCGGCGGAGTCATGTCAAAGGGCGACGATCCCAACGCCTCGCAATACACGCAGGAGGAACTGCGCGCCATTGTTGCCGACGCCCACCGGCTGGGGCGCAAAGTCGCTGCACACGCGCACGGCGCTGAGGGTGTTCGCTGGGCCTCCGACGCGGGAGTGGATTCCGTCGAGCACGGCCATCTTATGAACGATGCGTCCATTGCCACGCTGAAGAAGAACGGTACCTATCTTGTCCCAACGCTCTACTTGCTCGACTGGAATCGCGACAACATGGCAAAGCGCAATGTGCCCGACTACATTCAGAAGAAAATGCAGATGGTTTCCGCCGAAGCCGAGAACAATGCGAAGAAAGCCTTCCAGGCAGGAGTGAAAATCGCGCTGGGTACAGATGCGGCCGTCTATCCACACGGGCTGAACGCGCACGAGTTCGAAGTGTACACACGGCTCGGCATGACACCTTTGCAAGCCATCCAGAGCTCAGTGATCAATGGAGCCGATCTACTTGGGTGGTCCGACAAAGTCGGCACCATCGAACCCGGAAAATGGGCCGACATCGTCGCTGTTGATGGCGATCCGCTTGCCGACATCAGGACGCTGCAACACGTCCGGTTCGTGATGAAAGGCGGCACGGTGTACAAGAACGAGTACGGTCGTTAGTTATTGGTCCTTTGTCGTTGGCAATGGCGATGTCTTGAAGTCTCTGGCGAACGACTAACGGCCATCGACTAACGACGAATGCAAAAGACTTGCGCGGGTACGATGGCAAGCTGTGGAAACGTACCCGCGCTGGGTGGGTGATTCAATTCTTACTACTCTAGGGCTGAAGTTCGCGGCCTCCGAAAAAATCCGATTCTTGTTCCAGATTTGGAAATCGTGCCACCAGCAATAAAAAAGGCCGGCTCAGCCGGCCTTTCCTGCGTGTGCTGCGTGAAACTACTTCTTTGCGGGAGCGATGGCTTCCTTGGCCACTTTCGCCACGCGGAATTTCACCACAGTCTTGGCGGGAATCTTGATGGGCTCGCCGGTCTGCGGATTGCGGCCAACGCGAGCTTTGCGGTTCGATTTCACCAGGCGGCCGAGGCCGGGAATGACGAACACGCCATTCTTCTTGGTCTCTTTCAGCGCAGTGTCAGCCAGGGTCTGCAGAAATGTAGCAGCTTGCTTATTGTTGACGCCCACCTTCTCAGCAAGGTGACGTACGAGTTGTGTCTTGGTCAATCCAGATGCCATGAATCCTCCTTGATGTAACTTCGATTGCGACTCAGTGCGCCCATCCTACATCAGTATTTAGTGCATGAGAAGCGTTCGAGCCGCATTTTATGCGGGTTTTAGACGCTCTGGGCGAAAAAAGCCTGTGGAAATCACGTTTTTTGCGGGTTTTTTAGGAAAACCCTATGCTTCCAGCTTGTTCGTGAGGAGCTCGTTCACCGCTGCTGGATTCGCTTGTCCCTTCGAGGCTTTCATGACTTGGCCAACAAAGAAGCCGATAATCGTCTTCTTCCCAGCCCTGTATTGCTCGACCTGCTTGGGATTCGCAGCAATCAATTCATCGATGATTTTCTCCAGCGCTCCGGTATCCGTCGACTGCTTCGGACTCCCTTCTTCTTCATACACCAGCGGGAAATCCTTGTTGCGCTCGAACGAGAGATCGTAAAGCTCCTTCAGCATTTTGCTGGAGATCGCGCCCGACTCCACCAGGTCCGCCGAAACCGCCACGCCCTTCATTGAAATCGGCGAGTCTTCGATTGCGAGCCCCTTGGCTTTCAACCGTCCCTGCAACTCGCTCTGCACCAGGTTGGCCACGCGCTTCGGACTCTTCGCAGCTTTGGCCGCTTCTTCAAACTGGTCGGCGAAGCTCTTGCTCGCGGTCAGCACCTCGGCGTCGTACTGCGTAATGCCGAACTCGCGGACAAAGCGCTCGCGCCGTGCATCCGGAAGTTCGGGCATGGTTGCTTCAATCTGCTTTTCCCAAGCCGAGTCGACTACTAGGGGTAACAAGTCTGGTTCGGGGAAGTAGCGGTAGTCGTGCGCGCGCTCCTTGCTGCGCATGCCATAAGTCTTCCCCTCATTCGCGTTGTACAGGCGCGTTTCCTGCACGACTTTCTCACCAGATTCGATCAAGTCAATCTGTCGTTCGATCTCATATTCCAGCGCCTCACGTATAAAGCGGAACGAATTCACATTTTTGACTTCCGCCTTCGTCCCAAATTCCTTCTGCCCCACCGGCCTGACGCTGACGTTGGCATCGCAACGCAGCGAGCCCTCCTCCATGTTGCAATCGCTCACCCCGGTGAACAGAATGATCTCTTTCAGCTTGGTCAGATACTCGTACGCTTCGTCGGGTGACCGCATGTCGGGCTCGCTGACAATCTCGATGAGCGGCGTGCCGCAGCGATTCAGATCGAGATAGGTGCTGCTCCCGGAATCCACGAATCCATCGTGAATGCTTTTGCCCGCATCCTCTTCCATGTGGACGCGCGTGATGCCAATTTTCTTCGTGGCGCCATCCGCCGTGACCTCAATCGTGCCAAACTCCGCCAGCGGCTTGTCATATTGCGAGATCTGGTAGCCCTTCGGCAGATCGGGATAAAAGTAGTTCTTTCGCGCGAAGATCGACGTCTCGTTGATCCGGCAGCCCAGCGCTTTCGACGCAAGCACGGCGAATTCCACCGCCTTACGATTCAGGACCGGCAGCGCGCCCGGCAGCCCCAGACAAACTGGGCAGACGTTCGTATTTGGCGGATCGCCAAATCTGTTCGAGCATCCACAGAAAATCTTGCTGGCCGTGAGCAGCTGTACGTGAACTTCCAGGCCGATCACCGGCTCATATTTTGCGCGCACGTCTTTCGGAAGCGCTGTCGTGGTCGCCATATCTCTATAGTTTGTGGTTTTCGGCGCAAAGTTTCAAGAACAGAGGTCGCAGCGAATGCGCGCCGGACATTGTTTCCAGAAAGCGAAGCGAACCAGATGCTCGCTTTGAGCGGCAAAAATGGAAAGCCAATTCGCACGCTTCGCGTTCGGCTGTTTGAGGAACTGGACTCTACGCTGCCCGCTCCAGTGGGATGGTTACGCTGAATACCGTTCGTCGCGGACCTTCTTCCGTCGATGCCGCAATCTCGCCCCCATATTGCTGGATGATGTTACGGCTTACCCACAATCCCAACCCAGTGCCCTTTTCGCTTTTGGTCGTGAAAAATGGTTCGAAGATTGTCTGCAACTGTGAGTTTGGGATCCCTTCGCCCGTATCCTCCACTCGCACTTCTATTGCGGCCGACTCACGCAATCGAGTGTTTTTCGTAGACACTTTGAGAGTTCCGCCTTGGGGCATGGCATCGATGGCATTCGTGATCAGATTGGAGAAGACCTGCCGGAACTCGCCGGCAACTCCCTTCAGGCAGCCGTCAGCTTCAAGATCGCGGGTCACGTGGATCTTCTTCGCAACCAGTTTTCCTGCGAACAGATCAAGCACGCTCTCCACCGCATCCTTCAGGCAAACGATTCCCGGTTGAGAGGTGCCTCGATAGAAGCCAAGTGTCTGGCGAGCAATCTGAGAAACGCGATGCAACTCCCGGCTCGCAATCCGAAGGTACTCGCCCCCCGTCGGCGTTAGCGCCTCCCGCTCCAGCAGGTAGAGCAGGTTCACAATAGATTCCAGGGGATTATTGATCTCGTGCGCCACTGTCGCCGCCATTCGTCCCGAAGCGGCCAGACGCTCGGACTGAATCAACGCAGCTTCGGCTCGTTTTCGCTCTGTCAAATCACGTGCCACACAAGCAAAAAATGCGGGCTGGCCTGAACTGGTGGTGCCGATCACGAATAGATTGCAGAATGCGGGAATCCCGGAGTCATTTTCAAAGTTCCGCAGGTAAAGCTCCCCGCTCCATACACTCTGTTTGGTCAGTGCCGGCTTGATGACGGTTTCCAACTTGTCCTGGTCCCCCCGATGGAACAGATCAAGCATGAAACTGGCTGGGTGCGCTCTCGTGATATTTAAAGTACGTTTGCCCGAGCGATTGAGGAAAACCAGGCGTTGTTCATGGTCCGCCAAGCCGATCAGATCAGGACTATTCTCCACCAGAGCTATCAGTCGCTGGCGTTCCTGCTCGGCGGAACGCTGGTCGCGTATGTCACGCGCTACCGCCGAGAAACCCGTCAGTTTGTGATTGTCGTAGTACACCGGAGAGATCGTTAGTGCTACATCCACGCGTGCGTCGTGCTTTGTCTTCTGGACGGTCTCGAAGTGTTCAATCCGCTCCCCGGCGCGGATCCGGGCCAGAATCCTAGCTAGCTCCTCCGCTTCTTCCGTTGGGATTAACAGTTCAATTGGCTTTCCAATGATTTCTTTGCTGGAATATCCGAACAGGCGCTCGGCAGCTGGATTCCACGTAAGTACCGTGCCGCCTACATCGAAGCTGTAGATGGCGTCGGTGCTGTGCTCGACGATCGCCGCGAGGAAGGCCTCTGCCTGCTCTTCAGGTAACCGCAGGAAACCAGCTTTCGCAATGATGTCTCTTGGCTCGGAATGATCCTTTGCTATACCGGCCTCGGCAGAGTCGTTGGTCTCAGGTCGCAGCATAATGGGGAACGGGACTTGCCAAAGCGTAATACTTCGGAATTACTTGTCACTCTGATGCCCGAATCGCATCCAGCGTTAACCTTCGGTTAAATTTCAGCGTCACAGTTCACTTGGCCCTCCAAGAGTCTGCAGCAGCTTCAGCAACTCTGCTGGATCGTGGGAGCTCACAAGTTCCGTGTCACTGCAGTCAAACCTGACCTTATTCGGGCTAAGCGCAACGATCTTCATACGTGAGTTCCGCTTCCGAACTTCCTTTACGAATTCTTCGCACGGCATGTCTTCCAAAGTCACATCCACCGCTACCGCGTCGACATTCGGAAAGCGATCCAGCATTTCGAGGCCTTCGTTGCCGCTGTACGCGGTGATCACGTTGTGTTTAGCCGTCTCAATGAGCAACTTACGCGTGGAGAGACCCTGTGCGGGTTCGCTCTCTACAATTAAGAACGTGAGACGCGTCGCCACGGAACTTGGGATGCGGAAATTGGATTTCGTGCTCCCTTGTCGCAGGCCGATGGAACTCACCATCGCTGATGTGAGTTCCTGGTTGGTTGCGTACGTTGCGTGTGCACAGCAGTATTCAATCGCGCGAACGAGTGTCGTGCTCGAAACTTCAACGCGCGCGTTTCGAGAGGAATCCTTCTTTCTTTCGATTGATCGCATCCGCTTTCCAGCTAGCACTCTGCCTTGCTGAGTGCTGCCATAGTTACAGTGTTTGCAGTAAGCACTGATATTGCTGCATCTAATCAGTCACAGGCTGGAACGGTCAAATGGTCGCGGCGAGATGGAGCTAGAAGCTTCCGACGTTACCTTCGAACGACCAGCAAAAGTGACTTGCACGCCAGAGTTACTCAAGGGAGAATGCGCGCAAATCACGACGGCGCTCTTCGCGCCGGATGTGGGAGGGGGAATGGTTCCGGAAAGCAATCCACTTAGGAGTTTCTTTTTTGATCTTGTGTCACACCACTTCGCGACTTCCTTCGAGATTCGCGACACCGAAGTGAGCGCCTACATCTCGGACATGCTCACCGAGTTCTGCCACACCGACCAGTTGCACAGAATTCGTAACGTGAATGGCCGGCCGCTGGACGATGTCGGAGAGATGTTGCTGGAATCGGATCCAGTTTACGGACCCGCGCCCAGCTTCGACCGCGAACGCCAGGTCCGCAAGCACATTGGCGACTATACGTTGTTTTTTACGGGGATGTTTCCGGAGAGCATCAACCACTATCGCCTCCGCCGCGTTAGGCTCGAAAACATGATCGACTTTATCAAGGCAGGCAAGGAGAGTTACTACATCGTTTCGAAGTTCGACTGCTTCGAGTACCAGAAAGTCGCGCCGCTGTTTCGCAAACTGTCGGTGCACTTCGAAGAATGCGTCGTCGGACTGAACATGGTGAAGAACGAACTGCAGGAGCGCCAGCATCCCATCGTGCGACAAGCGCCCGAGCTGCTGATGTAGTTTGCTAAATGTGCTGATGTAGGTTCGCGATTGTGCTGATGCAGTTTAGTCATTGTTAGTGGCGCGGGCGCGCTCTTGCCCGCGCTTTGATTCGATTTCGCTTACCCAACGCGATAAAAGCTCAGCCCCGCATCTCCCTGCAATAGCGTCCTGAACCGTCTTACTCTCCCAACGCCTTCCCCCGGATCGAATCTTTTGTCGTGCTCGGCAATCACCACCGCGCCCGCCCTCATCACGCTCAGCTCCGACAACGCTCGCAGCACGCCTTCGTACTGACCTTCCATCCGGTATGGCGGGTCGAAAAAGCAGTAGTCGTACGAACCAGATAATTGCGGTAGCGCCTTCAGCGCATCCTGCTCGATCACGTCCGCGCCATCGCTGATCTCCAGGCTCTTCAGATTCTCGCGGATCGCTCTCGCTGCCTGCTTGGCTTTTTCGACAAACGTTACCGATCCAGCGCCCCGGCTCAGTGCCTCGATCCCCACGGCTCCCGTTCCCGCATACAAGTCCAGCCATGCCGTTCCCTCGAGCGCATCCGGTGCGCCTGCGGTCAAAACGTTGAACAGCGTTTCGCGTAAGCGGTCCGACGTCGGACGGACATCGAGTCCCGCCAGCGCGCGCAGCGGCCGGCTGCGGTATTTGCCAGAAATGATGCGCATGCGAACGTATTCTATTCTGCGGCCGCAGCCACTCTGGATAGCGTCGGGCACGCCCGTCCAGATAAAATGAGTGCACATGGGAAACTGGGCCGCATCGATTCTGCGCAGCTGGTCAATTCCGGTGGGCCGCATCGGTAATGCGCACGTGCGCTTGCATCTGTCTTTTTTCTTTTTGCTGGCATACGTCTGGATGACCGATTCGAAGGCGCTGGGCAGCGCCGTCTACAGCCGCGGACTCGCGTTGATGGGCCTCATTCTCCTCTCAGTCATCATCCACGAACTGGCGCATGGCCTTATCACCATTCACCGGAAGCTTCCCGTCCGGGTGCTGGTCCTGATGCCCATCGGCGGTATTGTTCTGGCCGACGACTCCGCCCAGCAGGAGCGTGATAGTGGCGGTGAACTCGCGGTAGCGCTCGCGGGTCCGGTGGCGAATCTGTTCGTCTCGTTCGTTGCCGGAAGCATTGTCCTTGGCCTGATCCCCGGCGCCGCGCTTTGGTCCTCGCCTTTCGTTTCCAGTGAGAACCTGTTACGCAGTTTCGTCTGGATCAATTTCGCGCTCTTTGCCCTGAATCTGATGCCTGCATATCCGCTCGATGGCGGCCGCATCCTGCGTGCTCAACTCGCACGCCGCGCAGACGCTTTCCGTGCCACGCGCCAGGCCGTCAGCCTTGGACAGATGTTTGCCATCGCACTTGTCTTGCCTGGCATCATCGTCCCTGACTTCTGGAACCGCTGGCTGATGCTGGTGGGTCTTGTTCTGTTCCTCGCAGCACAACTGGAGCAGCGCGCGGTCTTGTTGCAGTCGGTACTCGAAAATCTGCGGCTCGAAGACGTGATGCTTACCGACTTCGCCTTCCTCTCACCGGCCGACACGCTCGAGGATGCGCTCAAGAAGGCCGTTCACACGCTTCAGGACGATTTCCCCGTCATCCGCAGCGGCGATCTCGTGGGCGTCGTCTCGCGCCAGCGTATAGTCGAGGAGCTTCGTGGCGAAGGCAATGGTTACGTGCAATCCGCCATGGACCGCGCGTTCCAGATCGCCCAGAAAGGCGAATCACTGGCTTCGGCCTTGCGTAAACTCACAGCCCAGCGCCTGACGCTAATCCCCGTCGTCGACGAAGGCCGCCTGGTCGGAATCATCACCTTCCAGAACCTGATGCACAGCATGCGCCTGTTGGCCGAGTCCCGCCGCCTCAAGCGTTAGAACAAAAATGGGTGTTTTCCCAATTTGTTGGGCTATTTTGATAACATTCTTCGCGTTCGCTCGTCTTAAACCGTTTCGGGTGAAATAGAGTAGCCCAGCCCCCTCCAGGAGATCCTATGACTAAACATCTAACGGCCCTTCTTCTTGTATTGACCCTGAGTCTCTGCGGCACCGCCGCCCTGTCGCAATCTGCCGCACCGGCCGCGAAGTCCGAGCCTCTGCCCACGATCAAGTATGAGAAGTACAAGCTCAAGAACGGGCTGGAAGTCATCCTCTCCGAGGATCATCGCCTGCCGCTGGTCGCGGTAAATCTGTGGTACCACGTGGGCCCGGCGAACGAGCGCGAGGGACGCACTGGTTTTGCCCACCTCTTTGAGCACATGATGTTCGAGGGCTCGAAGCATATTGGCAGCAAGGCGCACTTCCGCTATCTGGAAGGTGCGGGCGCGACCGGAATCAACGGCACCACGAATTTCGACCGCACCAATTATTTCGAAACCGTGCCGTCGAACCGGCTTGATCTCGCGCTCTGGCTTGAGAGCGATCGTATGGGATACCTGCTCGATACGCTTGATGCCGAAAAGCTGGCCAACCAGCGCGACGTCGTCCGCAACGAGCGGCGGCAGAGCATCGAGAATCGGCCCTACGGGTTGGCTGAGGAAGACATCTACCACGAGCTCTTCCCCAAGGGGCATCCTTACTATCCCGCCGTCATGGGATCGCACGCCGATATCGAAGCCGCCCAGATCGATGACATTCGCCAATTCTCCGAGCTCTACTACACCCCGAATAATGCCAGCCTCACGATCGTCGGCGATTTCAATCCCGCCACGGTAAAGGCGCAAATCGACAAGTATTTCGGCACGATTCCCGCGGGTCCTGCGGTGCCTAAGATCGAGGTAAAAGTCCCGGTCATCACCGCTGAAAAACGTGTGACTGTTACGGACGATGTCGAGCTGCCACGCGTCTACATGGCGTGGATTACACCGTCCATCTACACGCCCGGGGATGCCGAGTCCGACCTGCTAGCCCGGATCCTCGGCGGCGGCAAATCGAGCCGTCTTTATAAGAAGCTGGTGTACGAACAGCAGATCGCGCAGGACGTCGAAGTTGAGAATGACAGCGAACTGCTCGGCTCGGTGCTGGATATACAGGCGACGGCGAAACCTGGGGTCACACCCGAACAGCTTGAGAAAGCCATCAATATCGAACTCGACGAGATCCGTAAGAACGGGCCTACCGAAGCCGAACTGGAGCGCGCGCGCAATTCTATTGAGTCCGACATTATTCGCAAACTCGAGAATCTCGGTGGATTCGGCGGCGTCTCCGATCGCCTGAACCAGTACAACCACTATCTCGGCAATCCTGGCTACCTACCTGAAGATCTGCAGCGCTACAACAAGGCTACAGTCGAGTCGGTTCATCAGTTAGCTGCGCAGCATCTCGAAGACAATCAGCGCGTTGTAATTTATGCCGTAAAAGGCAAGAAGCAGATTCAGGACGTGCCGAAGAGCCCTGAGTCAAATGAGAAGGTTGCCATTACCGGTCGTATGCCCGATGAGCCATGGCGCAAGGACGCTCCCAAACCCGCGGCTCTGGCGAAGTTCACGCTGCCCGCTCCACAAAAAATCGAGCTGAAGAATGGCCTGACCGTGCTGTTGGTTGAGCGCCACAGCTTGCCGGTGTTTGCTGCTAACCTGGTTGTGCTCGGCGGAGGTGGCGCCAATCCCATCGATCGTCCGGGACTGGCTTCCTTCACCACCTCCATGTTGCAGGAAGGAACCAAGACCCGACCCGCGTTGACGCTGGCAGACAACATCGATCAGATCGGCGCGGTTATCAGCACCGAGAGCAACTACGACTACTCGTCGGTGAGCATTCGCGCGCTGTCTACCAATGCGGCGCCCGCATTTGATCTGCTCTCCGACATGGCCCTGCATCCCGCGTTTGATCCGAAGGATGTAGACCGCGTCCGCAACGAGCGCATTACCGAGATACTCCAGCAGAAGGATAGTGCCCGCATGCTGGTGACCAAAGCTGCGAATCGCGTCGTCTATGGCGACAAGCATCCCTATGGCTACCTGACTACCGGAACCGACACCTCCAACAAAGACATATCGCGTGACGATCTAGTCTCGTTCTGGAAGACTACATTTGTTCCGGGCAATGCTGCGCTGGTTCTAACAGGCGATCTTACGCCCGCACAGGCGCGCTCTCTCGCTGAGAAATACTTCGGCGGATGGACCGGGTCTGGCAAGAAACAGGTTCCACCGCCCATCGATACCAAGTTGGCAAAAGGATTGGTCATTATGGATAAGCCCGATGCGCCTCAGACCGAAGTTCGTGTCGTCGGTCTCGGCGTACCTCGCAGCTCGCCTGACTATGTTCCTTTGCAAGTAATGAATACCGCCCTTGGCGGCCTGTTTTCCAGCCGCATCAACATGAACCTCCGCGAAAAGCACGGCTACACCTACGGCGCGTTCTCGCGGTTTGAATTCCGCCGTGAGCCGGGACTGTTCGCCGCGGGTGGCGGCATACGAGCCAATGTGACCGCGCCCGCCGTCAGCGAATTGCTGAAGGAAATCAATGCCATTCAGCAGAGCCCTATCTCACCCGATGAACTGACACTGGCGAAGAATGCCTTTGCGCTCTCTCTGGCTGGTCGCTTTGAAACCTCGCCGCAGACGGCGCTGATCATGGGCGACCTTTTTGCGTACGATCTGCCGCTCGACTACTACCGAACGCTGCCGGCAAAGATTGAAGCCGTCACTGCGCCGGAAGTGGAAACTATGGCAAAGAAGTATCTGGTGCCGGCGAACATGGCGGTGGTCGCGGTCGGTGATCGCGCCAAGATCGAACCGGAGTTGGTCAAGCTTGACATCGGACCCGTGGAACATATGGACTACGCCGCGAACCCCGTAAAGGCAGACAGCGCAGCCGCAAAGTAAGTACAAAGTGAGAAGTTCGAAGTGGAGCCCGCTCGCCCCCGAGCGGGCTTCTGCTTATCATCACGAGCGCGCAGAACGGGCGAGGGATCTGCAATTGGTTTGTGTGTACAGGCGATCCCGCCTATCAGCTGCCGCCGCTACTTTGACGGCGCGCTGCCCTGATTATCCGTCGGCACCTTCGGTTTCTCAGTAGCCTCAGTCGCAAAAAGCATGAAGTGGTCGAAGCTTTCGCTGCGATGGAATCGTGCCTTGCCGAGATGTACGTACAGCTCTGCAGTCTTTGGCAGCCAAAGCTCGGCATTGTTTTTCTTGAATTGAACTGGGCCGTAACTGACGCTCGTGTGTTCGGTCATGAGCCGAACATCAGGAATTCCCTTCACGAGATCGGTTTCCATATGAGCGATCTGGAAGCTGTCAGCCAAAATCCAGGCGCGTCCTTTGAGATTTACCGGATAGCCGACCTTATTTACAACGTAAGAGCGGAGTCGGCTGGGTTTTGCGTCAGACTGTCGGAAGTGAACCAGCCATGCTGGCTGTCCCTGCCAATCGCCGAGGCCTTCGCAACGCATGTCGAAATCGTCGCGGAAGAGTGGATGAAATGCGATTGCCAGTGCCGGCAGGCCAGTCGTCGTAATCTTGTCCGGCATCTCCAAGTTTCCGGCATCGCGGTACTCCTGAATGAGCAGCATGCCTTTATCGGATTCACTGATGGACGCGATGTAATTGAATTGCCGGGTCTGACGGGTCCTGGGAGTTCCTTGCGGCGAAATGTTTTCGTGAACCATGTGTTCGATCGCCGCGAACTGAGAAATGCTACCGACCAACTCCTTTGATCGGGTGCCAGTTTCATCCAGAATATTGGCGGGACATTGCACTCCCGCGACGAGTGACGGCTGCTGCGAATCTACATCGGAAGGCATGCCGGCATTTCCCGCGTCATCGCCAGCCAACAGTTCCGGATCGCCGATTTCAGGGTTTTTGTCCGCATCGGTTGATTTCGCGAGCCGCGAAATCATTTCCCGTATTTGGGGAGCGACTGAACTGTGTGGATCTCCGTCAAGGTAAGCGGTCAGCACCTGGATGGCATCCTCGCGCTTGCCCAATCCCGCCAGCGCTTGTCCAAGAACGAGTCGCGCCGAGGATCCCTCGCTTCCGCCGTGATCTACCATCCATTGCGCGTGCTCGCGAGCCTTCTCGAACTGGTTCAGCTTCAGATACGAATTTGCGAGTACCTTGCGGGCACTCAGCGACTCGCCGCTGCTCGCAACCACGATCTCTTCTTCTTCCGCAGCGTGAGTGTAATCAGCACGGCGGTAATACAGTTGTCCAAGTAGATTTCGCGCCTGCAAATTCTTCGGATCCAGCTTTGTCGCTGTGGTCAGGTAATTCAGTTCACCGTTCTCATCTTTTTGCTGGAGCGCCAGGTATCCGAGCAGGAAGTTAATCGAGGAGCTGGATGGAAAACGATGATTCGCCGATTCCAGATACTTGCGCGCTTCGACGTAGTTTGACAGCTCCAGAGCTTGCAAACCCCTCTCAGCTTCTTTGCGAGCCTTCGCCGGAAGCTGTCCTGCGTCGGTCAAACGGATGTCGACCGCGACCGGGTCGCGCACCAGGGTCACGTTTTCGTTCAAATCATGGCTGATATCCGGGACCGCGATCTGCGCATGCCATCCCAGATAACCAACCGCCCCAACCTCAATCAGGTATTTTGCGGCGGGGACATCTAAAAACGCCGTTTCCGAGCCATTCGTCGTCTGAAAATAGACCCTCCCGTTCTCTTCGCCAGTCAGCCTGACCAATGCCTGGCCCATCAATGGCTTCTTATTCTCATCGAGAACGGTGACATGAATGACAACCCCAGTGCGGGATGGCGCCGGCGTACCCAAGGGGGTAGATGCCATCGGCGTCCCAATGCCCTGGGCGCTCGAATGTTGGACTGACAGGACAATGCTCAGCGAAAGTGTGAGGACTGCAGCGAGCAGACCGAATCGATTCCGCGAACAGCGGAGCGAACCTTGCGGCGTCTGATCGCAATGGGCCGAAGTGGTGTGGGTCTTCACGACGTCCAGAATAGTACAAACGTCAGAAGGCCTCGCCTGAATTTCAAAACACGAGCAGAAGTTCGGAATGATTGAGCGCGTCGTCCACTCTCATCCATAAGTTGTCAAGGCCCTGTGCCTGCCAGAAATTCACCCAAGCGCATCATTCCAGAGAAGATATAAATCTCGCGAAAGTGTCCGGTAGGTCCCCCTCAATTTGTCACAATTAAGACAGGAGTAGAGCTCAAGAAGCGCAGGTCGGAAGACAGTCGTATTTCTTTGTGACTTCATCAGAGTAAGTCCTTTCAAGCAACTCCCTTGTTTTCAGGACTTTGAGCCTTAAGTCTTTTCCTCTGAGGAGTTTACGAGACAGTGTTTTTGTTAACTCACTGAAAAAACCATACTTAGTGTGCTGCAAAACGTGTATATACCAGGCTAGCCATTCATCCGACTCGGAGGGCTAGGGTTCCACTCGTGCGCAAGCACAAGTGAAGCGCTGTAATTACAAATGCACCGCCCTCGCCACCGTCATCGCGGGAATTTTTTGCAAATCCGTGAGCACTGCGTCCGGCACCCGTCCATCGACCTGGACGACTGCAACCGCCAACGCCGGTTCCGAAGCTTGGCCGTTTCCAGCTGCGGCCGCCTGGGCTGCATTTTCTCCGCGTCCCAGCGAGAAATTCGCAATGTTGATCTTGTGCTCGCCCAGGATCGTGCCCACTTGCCCAACGACGCCCGGAACATCGCGGTTGCGCAGGTAGAGCAGATCGTTCTCGAGTGGCGCTTCGATGTCGATGCCCTCGATGCTCAGCAGGCGCGACAATCGCCCGTGCAGCACGGTGCCGGAAATCGAATGCTCGCCGCCATCGCCCTTCAGGGTAATGGTGATGACGTCACCTGCACCGCTAGCCGGCTTATCTTTGGTATATTCGCGGATCTTCACGCCGCGCGAATCGGCAATCGAGTTGGCGTTGATCAGGTTCGTGCCTTCGGCGCCAATCGAGTTCAGCACGCCCATCACGCCGGAGTTGCGAATCAGCTGCGTCTTCCATCCCGCGAGCCGTCCGGTGTAGCGCAGATGAATTTCGTTCAAATTGCCTTTGAGTTCGACGGCCTGCGCAAGGAAGGAACCGAGCCTTTCCGCCAGTACCAGGAACGGATGCATGTCCACGTACTCTTCGTAGCTGACGGAAGGGACGTTCACCGCGTTCTGAATGACGCCGCGCGCCAGGTATTCCTTCACTTGCTGCGCGATCTGCACGCCTACGGCTTCCTGCGCTTCTTTCGTCGAACCGGCGATATGTGGCGTCGCAATGACATTCTCCAGCGCGAGCAACGGAGAATCCTTCGCTGGCGGCTCGGGCGCGAAGACATCCAATGCCGCTCCACCAATGTGTCCGGACTTAAGCGCCTCTGCGAGAGCCGCTTCGTTGATCAACTCGCCGCGCGCGCAGTTGATGATGCGCACGCCCTTCTTCATCTTCGAGAGCGACTCGGCGTTGATCATGCCGCGCGTCTGAGGCGTGAGCGCCAGGTGCAGGCTGAGGTAATCGACCATCGGATAGAGATCATCGAGCGTCTTCAACTCAACGGCCTTTTCGCGTGCCAGCTCGGTCGAAATATACGGATCGTGCGCAACGACTTTCATACCGAACGCTTGCGCGCGCGTTACCACTTCCATGCCGATGCGACCGAGGCCAATCACACCGAGCGTCTTGCCGCGCAACTCGGTACCTTCTAGGGATTTCTTCTCCCACTTGCCTGCCTTTGTGGTTTCGTTCGCGCGCGGAAGATGTCGCGCCAGGCACAGCATCATCCCGATCGTTTGTTCCGCAACGGCGACGGCGTTTGCGCCCGGCGTGTTCATCACCGCGATGCCTTTGCGCGTAGCCGCCGGCAGCTCGATGTTGTCCACACCGATTCCAGCGCGGCCGATAACGCGCAGCCTTTGCGCATGCTCGAGCAGAGCGCCCGTAACCTTCACCGCCGAGCGCACAATTAGCGCGTCAGCATCGTTGAGTTCATCAGCAAGCCGCGTACCGACCTGATCGGCCGTAAGTACGGTCCAGCTCGGCTCATCTTTGAAGACAGCGATAGTTGCGGGAGAAACCTTTTCGGCAAGTATGATTTTCATAAAAACCTGTTCTCAAGAAGAATCCACCACGGAGACACAGAGACACGGAGGAATTCGGGTTTAACTTCTGATTTCTCCGTGCCTCCGTGGTAAAAGGGTTTTAAGCCGTTACCAGCGCACGCTTTTCTGTCCGGCTCGCCGCGTACACTTCCTGCGCGGCTCGAACTGCACTGCCGAAATTCACCTTCTCCGGCTGCAATTCCGCCATGATCTGTTCCAGCGCCGCAATAATCGCGATCGTGTCGAGATAGTCGTAATAGCCGAGGTGCGCGATGCGGATCATCTTCCCTTTCATCTCGCCCTGGCCATTCGCCACAACCGCGCCGAATTCATCGCGGAAGCGCTTTACGATTTCGCTCGAATCCATTCCGCCCGGCGAGAGAATCGCGCTGACTGCTGCTGCTGGCGCATGTGGCGCGAACAGCTTCAGTCCGAGTGCTTCGGCGCCCGCACGAGTCATCGCCGCGGCGAGTTCCGCGTTGTTCACCAGGACTTCGCGGCCTTTCGCCAGATCGCCTTTGCCGGATTCGCGAATGTAGTCGAGTGCAGCTCCGAGCGCGGCGATCAGCGCAGTGGCTGGCGTATACGCCGACTCGCCTTTGGCCGCCGACTTACGCTCCTTGCGCAGATCGAAGTAGTACTTCGGCTGCTTCGATGTCTCCATACGCTTCCACGCCTTTTCACTGACGGCGCAGAATGCGAGACCTGGAGGAATCATGACGGCCTTCTGCGAACCACCAATGATGATGTCGACACCCCAGGCGTCTACATCAAAGTGCGTTGTGCCTAGACCGGTGATTGCGTCCACGACCAGCAGGGTGTCCGTTCCCCTCAGCAGATGAGCGATCGCCTTCACATCGTGGCGAGCGCCTGTAGAGGTCTCGGTTCCCTGCATGTAGACCACGCGAGTATCGGGCTTCAGCGCCGAACGCACTGCTTCGAGCGAGAATGTCTCGCCATAAGGCGCGCTGACTTCGTCGATCGTGCAACCATACGCTTTGGCCAGCGCGGTCCAGCGCTCGCCAAATTTGCCGGCCGAAAGCACCAGCACGCGATCGCCTGGCGAAGTCAGGTTCGCGACCGACGCTTCCATGGCGCCCGTGCCCGATGCGGCCATCAGGATCACATCCTTTTGAGTGCCGACGAAGACCTTCAGGTCGGCGAGAACCCGCTGATAGAGAGCCCGGAAGTCAGCGGTACGGTGGTGGACATTTGCGGCCGCCATCGCGAACTGTGCCGCTGGCAGCAGTTGCGTCGGCCCAGGAGTATAAAGACGATTCTTACGAAGCATATGTGATGGTACTACGCCGACGCGCTCTCCCGCATTAAGAGAGCACGTCTATAATTGCAAGTTACGCCGTCATAAGCTGCAGTAATCAGTGCTTCGAACGACCGTTCGACGGAGCGACCCATGAGCATTTCTGAGCAGATCACAAAAGATATGACCGCGGCGATGAAAGCCCGCGAGGAACTGAGGCTTTCGACGCTTCGCATGATGAAGAGCGCAATCAAGAACAAAGAGATCGAGAAGCGCTCGCCGCTCGACGACAAAGAGGCTCTCCAGGTCCTGAGCACGATGATCAAGCAGCGCAAGGACTCAATCGAACAGTTCACTAAGGGCGGACGACAGGAGCTCGCCGACAAAGAAGCGTCCGAGATCGCGATTATCGAAACTTACATGCCGAAGGCAGTTGGCGAAGAAGAGATCATCGCCGCAGTCCGCGCCACGATAGCGGAGATGGGTTCTCCAACGATGAAGGACATGGGTACGGTCATGAAGAACACCATGGCGAAATTCGCGGGGGCGCGCGTCGATGGCAAGATTGTCAGCGAAGCGGTGAAAAAGGAATTGGCGGGAAAATAATCTAATCTCGGACTGCTCATGTCGCCATTCGATTGATTCTGTTCGTTCATCTCACTTTGAGCCGCAGCCTCCGATTTTCCCGCTACCAGCCTTGTGTTTCCTCATCTACATAGGCGAGTAAAAAAGAGAAACGAACGGCGCCTCCAAAGCGCTGCGGAACGCGAAACAGCAGTCTCCAGCGCAACCGTTCGGAGCCGAGAAACCGGCCCGGGAGGTGCGTACATGAAGACTCGCCTGAAAATTCTGATTAGCGCCGCGGTAATTCTGTTGAGCCTGGGAACGCTCAGCTGGTGCTTCCACTGGATGAACCAACCCAGCGACTTCGGGTTCTACGCGGGCGCGCTCGGTGCTTTGTCGGTGCTGGTCCTGGTTCCAGCCGTAGTGGCTGCGATCTGGCGTGGGGGCCGAGAGCGCTCTCCTCGACGCCCTTAAAGAACAACTCATAACCGCGTTAGCGGAAGCCGCAATCGACGTGTGTTTGCGAACGGCATGATCACGCATTGGCGTGGGGAGGAAGAACTATGAAACCAATCACTCTGAATTCAACCATGGATGATGTTCGCAGCGGGATCGGCTTTGGCATTCGCGCTGCGCTGGTCGGGGTCGGCGTAGTGATCGCCGCGATTGTTCTGTTCAATGTGGCGCGTGCGACGCGCATTGCTGCGGGCTTCGTCGGCGTTGAGGTAAACCTTGCTGGTAGCCAACGTGGCGCTCAGGATATTCCTGTTCGCACCGGATGGGTGTTCTACAGTCCGCTGAAGACGCAGATCATCCAATTCCCGACTTTCGTGCAAACGGTGAAGTGGACCGCTGACACGAATGAAGGTCATCCGGTCAACGAGGAGCTTATTTTCAACTCCAAAGAAGGACAGGAAGTGCGTGCGGATGTTTCAGTGTCGTATGCGATCGATCCGCTCAGGGTGCCTGACTTCTACGTGAAATATCGCGCCGATGATCTGGAGAAGTTCACGCACGGCATTCTGAAGGACATCGTGCGCAACTCGCTGAATGAGGTCGCGTCGACGTATACGTTGGAGGATATCTATGGCGAAAACAAAGCGCGGTTCCTGACCGAAGCGAGAGATCGCGTGCAAGCGCAGGTCGCACCGGTTGGGGTGGAGATCCAGCAGTTCGGATTTATCGGCAAGCCACGGTTCACAGCTGCGATCGAGCAGGCGATCACGCAGAAGACGCAAGCGATTACCGAAGCCGAACGTGCGCGTAACCAGTTGGCGGTCACGCAGGCGGAGATGGCGAAGACTGTCGCCGAAGCCGAGGGCGAAGCAAAGAGCCAGATCGAGCGTGCGCGTGGTGAAGCACAGAGCGCCATCGAACGTGCCCGCGGCGAGGCGGAAGCAAACCGTTTGCGCCAGGCGTCGATCACCCCACAGTTGCTGGAGTGGCGTCGTCTGGAAAACGAACGTGCTCGGATCGATGCGTGGGATGGTCAGTTACCGCGGACCATCATTACAACGAAGCCAAACATGCTTCTGCAGCTTCCTAACGAGGCTCAGTAAGCGAAACAGCCCGGCAGGTTCCGCAGCCTGCCGGGTTCTTGTTGGGCAATGTTGTCAAAGCAGGATCGCTCAGTGATAGAGGTGCAACGCGCGCCCGATGGAGTAAGGAATCCAGTGAAATCGCCAAGCGATTACCAGCGCCAAAATGATCAGCAAAACGATTCTGCGTACCCGTGCACTCATACTCAGTAGCAAGTAGTTAGTAGCAAGTAGTCAGGAAACGCAACAGCACAATAGGTGCTACTTTCCGAGCGCCTCGAGAATGCGGTCAAAGTCTTCCAGAGACTTGTATTCTAGAACGACTTTGCCTTTTCCTTTGCGATCATAGATACGCGCGCGGACGCCGAGCGTGCGTTCCAGTTCGCGCTCGGCTTCTTTCACGTTGGGATCGACTACGCGCTCTTTCTTCTCTGGCTTGGGCGCTGGATGCAGGATGTCGTAGACGAGCTTTTCGGTCTGGCGCACGGAGAGGGCGTCGGCCACCACTTTTCGTGCGGTCGGCTCGATCAAAGTCGCATCCAGCCCCATGAGGGCACGAGCGTGTCCCATGGTGAGCGATCCCTGGCGCAGGCCTTGCTTCACCCAATCAGGCAGTCGCAGCAGGCGCATGTAATTCGCAACCGTGGTGCGGTCTTTTCCGGTGCGCTGCGCAATTTGCTCCTGGGTGAGTCCGCACTTCTGGCTGAGGTTCTCGAAGGCTGCAGCCTGTTCCAGCGGATTCAGGTTCTCGCGCTGAAGGTTCTCGATGATGGTGATTTCAATGGCCTGCTCGTCGGAGATCTGGCGCATAATTGCCGGGACGGTCGTCTTCCCTGCCGCCTGGGATGCCAGCAGGCGCCGCTGTCCAGCGACCAGTTCCAGCTTGCCTTCCGCGAGCTTGCGCACCAGGATCGGCTGGAGGACGCCCTGCACCTTGATGGAATCCGCGAGTTCCTGCAGCGCAACCGGATCGATGTCGACGCGCGTCTGCGCCGGATTGGGCAGGATGTCGGCAATTGCGATGTCACGTACGGCCTCGCCAGAAAGCACAGCAGTTGGACCGGCTTGTACCGGGGTCGGGGCTTCGCCGCGCGCGGCAGGGATCAGCGAATTCAGTCCGCGGCCCAATACTCTTTTTTTGTCCTGCGTCATGGTCTGCACGTCAAAGGTCCTTTAGGAATAAATATCGTATGACGATACATCAAGCGGAGGCCCGCAACATCACCTTCTCCATAATCTCTTTGGCCAGCTTGATGTAAGCTTCTGCGCCGCGCGAGCGAACGTCATACAGCAAAGCCGGCTTGCCGTGGCTCGGAGCTTCCGCCAGGCGAACGTTGCGAGGGATCGATGTGGCTAACAACCGATCGCCGAAATAGCTCTTCAGTTCCTCGGTGACCTGCTGCGCGAGGTTGGTGCGGTCGTCATACATGGTGAGGACCACGCCTTCGACCGACAGGCCCGGGTTGAACGTTTGCTTGATGCGGTCAATGGTATCGAGCAGTTCGCTGACGCCTTCAAGGGCGAAATACTCGGCCTGCATAGGTATGAGGACCGAGTCTGCGGCGACCAGGGCGTTCAAGGTCAGCAGATCCAGGGCTGGCGGGCAATCCAGCACGATGAACTGATAGCGGTTGCGCACCCGCTCCAGCGCGTCTCTCAGCCGAAACTCGCGGCGATCCAGTGAAACGAGCTCGATGTTGGCGCCAGTCAGCTCTTTACTGGAAGGAACGATCCAGAGCTGATCCAGCGCAGAAGTAAGCGTAAGCTGCTCCAGTTGGGCGTCCCCCATCAATAGATGATAGGTGCTGAGGCGCTGGGGGTCTTTGGGATAGCCGAGTCCGCTGCTGCTGTTGGACTGAGGATCGCAGTCAACTAATAAGGTGGGCACTTCGGCAGCGGCGAAAGAAGCAGCGAGGTTGATGGCGGTTGTGGTCTTGCCGACCCCGCCCTTTTGATTCGCGACAGCGATAACACGTCCCATGATTTTCAGTTGCCCTGTTACAGCTCTGCAGACTATCGAAGTGGCTGGTGAGGCGCAACGATGTATTTATGTGCAAAAGGCGTGACTCACGTGGAAGTCTGGCGCAATTGTTCCACGTGGAACAGTTTAGAAGGCTGTGGGACGGTGGAAAACAAACGAGAATGTTCCACGTGGAACACTCACCAGGACAAAGGCAGTTCGAATTCGCCTCCGTCAATAAACGTTCATGGCGAAAACTCGGGAGGATGAAACCATGCACGTCGGCGGTAACAAATGTTCCACGTGGAACGTCACGAGCCCCTTTCTTTGTTGTAGAATCCGCGCGGCTGTAAATGTAAGCCGGAGCGAGGCCTTAGACCATGGCTACGACTATCTCATCTGTTCCGAGCACAATGCTGTCGGCGACCGCGAAACTCGGCGGGCGGCTCGAGTCCCTGGATGTCTTCCGAGGACTGACCATTGCCGGCATGATGCTGGTAAACAATGCCGGTGACTGGGAACACATTTACTGGCCCCTGGAACACGCCGAATGGAATGGGTGGACGCCAACGGACCTGATTTTCCCCTTCTTCTTATTCATCGTGGGCGTCTCCATAGTCTATTCGTTCGCGAATCGCCAAAAGAAGGGCGAATCGCGTGGTTCCCTGCTGGCCCACTCGGTCCGTCGGGCCCTGCTGATCTTCGCTATTGGCTTGTTTCTCAATGGCTTTCCGCATTTCCACCTCGCGACTTGGCGGATCGCCGGGGTTCTACAGCGGATCGCCATCGTGTATCTCATAACTTCTGTAATCGTGCTGTTCGCGGGATGGCGCGGGCGACTGGCGGCCCTGGTTGGGTGTTTGGTTGGGTATTGGGCGATTATGAGATTCGTTCCGGTGCCGGGGTTTGGAGTCGGAAATCTAACGCCAGAAGGCAATCTGGCCGCCTGGCTGGATCGCCTGACCATGTATAACCACCTTTACATTGAGCACGTTAGAGATCCGGAAGGTATTTTGAGCACAATTCCGGCGATCGGTACCTGCCTCCTAGGGGTGTTCACGGGTGAATGGCTGCGCTCTGCCCGGAGTTCAAGCCAGAAACTGCTCGGCATGCTTGCCGCTGGAGTGGTCGGTGTGGTCCTCGGGACGCTCTGGGCATACGAGTTCCCTATCAACAAGAATCTCTGGACCAGTTCCTACGTTCTCTTCGCGGGCGGCCTGGCGCTTCTGTTCTTAGGGTTCTGTTACTGGACAATTGATATCAAAGGCTGGAAAGCGTGGGGTAAGCCCTTCATGATGATGGGAATGAATCCGCTAGCGCTCTATGCCTTGGCCAGCCTGATCGCTCACGTCTCTATCAATGTTCACATCGGCGACGAGACTTTGAAGAGTTGGGTCTATGACCGGCTGTATGCACACGTGGCAAGTCCGTATAACGCATCGATGCTGTACGGTTTGACGTATGTAGTTGCATTTTTGATTCTCGGATGGATCCTTTACCGGCGAAAGATCTTCCTGAAGGTTTGATCCCGTTTGTTCTGCACTATTTGTTCCACTTCGGCAGCTGTACGGGCCAAGTGGAGGTCACTGGGAGCTGGATCTGCCCGCAATGCGTCCTGTGCAGACCACGTTTACCCTCTTGATTCCAGGATTGCGTGATCTGTGGAAAACCGCAGATATTGTGGTGCATATAGGTTCTGAACAGGAACCATCATGATCAATGAAGCGGGTTGTTTGCCTTTCGCCTACCACTTTGGCGCGTTTGCACGGACCATCTTCCCTGTTTAGGACTTCTAAACAGCGATTCCTTCCCACTTGCTATCATTTGCAGCTCTCTTTACCGAGTTGATTCCCTGCGTCTCCCAATGAGAATGATGCGTGAGAGCGAAAGAGGCACCTGAATCTCGGGCTGCCAGTCGAAGCCAGGCAGAGCTTCCCCGGCGACCGCCGCCTGTTCCCTGCCGACGAGCAAGCCGAGCCTACCTTCATTGGAAGTCAACCGGGCGGCCGTGGGCAGGACGTCGGAGAAACGCTCGACGGCGCGGAGGGTAACAAGATCGCCGGAGCCAGCTTCTGCCTGAGCCAGAACTTCGGCCCGTTGCGCGACGACCTCGCAGTCTCGCAACTCCAGATGACGGATGACTTCGCGTAAAAATATCGCTTTACGATGTTGTGCCTCGACCAGGCGCATCCGGAGTGAAGGAGCGAAGATCTTGATAGGCAGCCCTGGAAACCCGGCGCCGGACCCGATATCAATCGCGGACTTCCCTGCCGGGTCTTCCCTTCCCAAGATCTGGCTGGCGGCAAAGAACGATTCGCCAAAGTGGCGAGTGATGATCTGCTCGGAATCGCGCACCGAGGTGAGATTCATCCGCGCATTCCAGCGCAAGAGACGGTCGAGATAAGCGGAAACCTGCTCAAGTTGCTGAGCCGAAAGAGTGCGATCGCCGAGGAAAGGTGCTAGAAGTTCGGCGATGCGGACACAATCCATTATGGTGAGAGTAACGGAAATTGCTTCGGCAGGGCTATAGTGATGCTCGCGCGCAGGCTCATTCAGTACAATTAGGCAGCTCACATTTCTGATTCAGAACGCCCGACATGACAAACGAACAGACCAACACACAACAAAACGGCAGCACTGCGGCAACAACTTATGTCACCTTGAGCGGCATTCCGCTCAACATTGAGATCGACTGGCCCTTTCATCGCTCCACATCTGGTGCGGACTTCTACGTGGTCCATGCGGACCTGAAGCTGGCGGATGGCAGCGGCCTGCATGCGCCGGTGGCCGTCAATCTGTCAACGACAGTCAAGGAAGTGCTGCCTTCGTTGGATCGTGAAATCACGGAAGGTCCTGTCATCAATGCGCTGCGCAAGGAAGTAGATCGCAAGCAGATCGAGTTTCTAAAGTCCGGGAAGCTGGTGCCAGTTCATTTTTCCAGCCGGCATTACGATTTCAAACGCAGTCGCTGGGCTTTCGGCGCGAAGAGCGAAGAAGAGATCACGCAGCTGATCCTGCGCAAGGTTTATTGGCATACAAAGGGAAATCACGACAAAGTCTGGATGGCGGATCCGATTGACGCACTTTATGTGGACGCCGCGCCGAAGCATCTGTTGGATCTGGCGAAGGCATTGTCAGGGAAAAAGCTGATCCATTTGGAAGGCGAGTGGGCTACCGCGACCGAACAGTTACTGAAACACGCTGAAGGCTTCGAAAACGATCTGAAGCATGCGTTGATTGATCTGGAGAAAAAGCACGCGTTCGAAAGAGGGTAGTCTTAACTGCATACGTTTGCGGCGTGACGTGTGCGATATCCATTGTTCCCGCCATCGAAATCGCCGCTCCTATTATCCCTTGCATCGGAGTAGTCGCTGATGAGCTCTCGAAGCTAGACCTGCAAGTTCCCAGCGCTACGTTGTGCACTAGTATCTGTACCTTTTCCTTAATCCCAAAGAGGTATTGAGCCAGCTTTATGCGGTCACTAGGATTGGCTTCGGTGATCGAAACGTTAGGACCACAAAGGGAAGCCACACATGGGGAAAATCCTACCTGCAGGAACACAAGCTCCAGATTTCACACTCAACGTAACTCCTGACCAGAAACTATCACTTCGAGAAATGCAAGGCAGGCCAGTGATCCTGGCGTTCTATCCCGCCGATTGGAGTCCGGTTTGCGGCGACGAGATGAGCCTCTACAACGAAGTCCTGCCGGAGTTCCAGAAGTACGGAGCTGAGGTGATAGGGATTTCGGTTGACGGCGCGTGGTGCCACGCTGCATACGCACGGCACAACAACATACATTTCCCGCTGCTTGCGGACTTCGAGCCGAAGGGCGCGGTCGCCAGAAGTTACGGAGCGTATCGCGAGGGAGACGGAGTGTGTGAGCGAGCGCTCTTCGTACTTGATCCGGAAGGGAAGATTTTCTGGAGCTATCTTTCGCCAATCGCAGTGAACCCCGGGGCAGAGGGCATTCTCCAGGCTCTGGAAGATATGAAGACACAGAGGAGCAGCCATGGCAAGGTTGAAAGTCCCAGTTACGCCCATTGATCATGTTCGAGGGCCGGAGAATGCGCCCGTCACTCTGGTCGAGTACGGTGACTACCAATGCCCATACTGCGGCGGCGCTTATCCGATTTTGAAATCGCTACAGGAAGACTTTGGCAACCAACTTCGGTTTGTGTTCCGGCACTTTCCATTAGCGCAGATTCATCCCCTGGCGGAACCGGCTGCGGAAAGCGCCGAGTATGCAGGATTCAAGGCGCGATTCTGGGAAATGCACGATGGTCTGTACGAGAATCAGCCCCGGCTGGGAGTGCCGCTCTTTTTCGAACTGGCGCAAAACTTAGGACTGTCGGAAGACGGCCTACGCGACGCCCTGGAGAAACACGAGTTTCTGCCGAGGATCCGACGCGACTTTATGGGAGGCGTGAAGAGCGGCGTCAACGGTACTCCAAGTTTCTTCATCAATGGCGTCCGTCACGAGGGCAGTTGGGGGTATGAGGACCTCGCGCAGGCGATCGAGTCGCAATTGGAGTTGCGGCGGGCCGCGTAGCGGCGTCCCAGGTTCAACTGCCCGTGAGTGAAATGCGAAACACCCGCGGTCGGTGGGACCGGCAGTGGCTACGATTATCGGTTGGCTGAAGTTCGGAGTGGTGCCGATGCTCCCTTGGTTGGACAGCCACGCAGGCGCAGTTCAGGCATTCGCGGCGGTCGCGTCCGTGTTGCTGACTGCAATGCTGGCGTACGTCACATGGCGATATACGAATCTGACGCATAGGATCGCGACCATCACAGAAAAGCAGCTTGCCTCCAGCATTCAGCCTGTACTTCGCGTGGAGATTGTCGACCGACTACACGGACAAGCATCCGATGCCGTGGATGTTTCGTCATTTCACCTCTATGTCCGTAATGAGGGAACTACTCCGTTGAAGCTCAAGGCGATTGCGGCGTTCGTAAAATACAAAAACACTGACGTCATCAGGCACGACATTGTGACCGACGACAACATCGTCGTCATGCCTAACAATAACGATCAGAGGCAATTGGAACTGGACGTGAGTTCCGATCAAGAATCACCGCAGGACTACCACATTGCTATCGGGGTGGATTGTACTGATTTGGCAGGAGTGACCGATCACTCGTTTATCTACGACGAGCGAGAGGGTCTTAAACACTACTTCGGCTACGTAACTCTTGACTCCACCGAGACTCGACAATCCCGAACGCCTGGCCCTTGGCCGCCCTCGGCATCGATGGAAAGTGCCGACAAACCAAACGTGATTCGATTTGGGAATTGATGAAAACGATGGGACAGTTCGAATTTATGAATTGAAATTGTGAGCGCGGTCACGGTGGGCTTTCGCACATTGCGCAGAGTCTGGAATCACTATGGAGCCAACTGCGGATGAAATGGGAGCATACTTGGCCGAACTTTCTGCGGAGGAACGAGGTCAATTACGAATTCTGGTGCGGGACGAAAAGCTGGAAGACGTCCTGCGATTAATGGATCGATTGGAAACCGAACAGATGGCGATGTACACCATCGTGGGAGAGGGAGCAGCGTAGAGGCTGTCCCACTCCCAGTACCAGAGCCTCTTGACGAGGGGGGACAGGGAATTGTTCGCCCCATAAATCACCGACCAACGCTGGCCGTTTCGAAGCGCTTGAAGAAACTCGTCTCTTTCCAGTGCGGGGGCCGATCGGCGTCGGCGACATCGAGCGCAAGTTCGCGCACCAAATCCTCGAACTTGGCGGCTGCCGCTAGATCGACGGGCTGATTCAGGTCATCAGACGGCGCGTGATACCGTTCAGTAAGCCATTTCTTGGCGATCGCCTCTTCCGGTGATCCCTTTTCGAATCCCACCTTCATCGCGACTGAGGGCACGCCTTCGCGAATGAAGCTGTACTGATCGCTGCGAACAAAGAGGTTGCGCAGCGGCTCCGGATCAGGCTGTACAGCGACGTGTTCTTTCGCGGCCACCCGGCGGATGGTGTCGCCGAGGTCCGATTCATCCAAGCCATACACCGTGACCAACTTCAAAGGGAAGATGGGCAGGAACATGTCCGTGTTGATGTCGGCAACGATCGATTTGGCAGGAACGGTGGGATTCGCGGCAAAGTATCGTGATCCGAGCAGACCTTTCTCTTCGGCTGTAACCCAGACAAACAGAAGCGATCGCCGCGGTCTGATCTTCGCCTGGGCAAGATGCGCGGCGATGTCGAGCAGCAGGGCAGAGCCGGAGCCGTTATCCATGGCGCCGTTATAAAGACGATCGCCATTGATGGGCTCACCGATGCCGAGGTGATCCAGATGAGCGGAAAGAACAACATTCTGCTCCTTAAGCTTGGGATCGGAGCCGGGAAGCCGCGCGACGATATTCTTCGAAACGACATCGGTGACAATAACCTTCGCGCGCGCTTGGATGGAGACCGGAAGCGCAAACCGGGGAAGCGGCTTGCGATCCTTGCCCAGGGCCGCAAGTTCATCGAAGGTGTGTCCGGAACCGGCGAACAGCTTTCCAGCCGCAGCAGGATTCCAGGTAACGGACAGTTGGATTCCAGCAGCATCGTCGAGCGACTTGTCCGCAAGCGCCATGCTCGGGCGGGTGCGAGCCAACCGCATGCGAGACCAGGGGATGTCCATCGAGGCGGGATTTGGGATCGAAATGTAGCCGAGAGCGCCAACCGCTCGCAAACTGGCACTGCGTTGCGCCGTCGACTGATAATGCGAGGCAAGAGCCGCTGACATTGTCGACGGCGATCCCGCAAGGATGACCGCGACTTTGCCCTTCAGATCGAGACCGGCGAAATCGTCGTAATTGGCTTCGGGAACCCGAAGTCCGTAGCCGACAAAAACAAGCGGGGCATCGACCGACGGAGCCAGATCGACTCGCGTGCTGAACATCGCTTCGTCCCCGAGGACCATCGGCTCGACTTTGCCGTCGCGAACCAGCGCGAGACTCGACTGGGATTCGTCGATTTGCTTGCTACGGAACTTCACCGGCTGATAGAAGCCGTTTGCCGCAGCGGGTTGAAGTCCGGCGGCCTTCGCCTGCTCGACGACGTACGCGGCCGCCCTGTCATATCCGGGACTTCCAGTCTCGCGGCCTTCCATATTGTCATCAGCGATAACTTTGACGTAGTTCCACCAGGACTGGCCATCGTTTGGAGACTGAGCAAGGGCTACGGTAGCAAAGGCGATAAGCAGGAGTGAGAGAAGTTTTCGCATTCGGTCCTCGAGTAGTCGAGAATAGTAACAGCAGATCAGGCTTAAGCTGAAGAGGCACGTAGGGCGATGTGATTCGTGGCAGTCTCGAGATTGCCTCCCTATAGCTTGGGATCCCAGAATCAGTTGATTCGAAATCGCAATCATGCAACTTAAAGACGCATTGATCGGAGCGGTTCAGCAGTTGGAGGAAGCTGCGGTGGGATCGCCGCGTCTGAATGCGGAGATGCTGTTGATGTTCGTGCTAGGCGTGGGGCGAGCGTACTTGTACGGGCATCCGGAAAGGGAACTAACAGCACAGGAAGAAGCGAGCTACGCGGAAGCAATCGCGGAGCGGGCCCGAGGTGTGCCGGCGCAGTACATCATCGGCCATCAGGAATTTTGGGGATTGGACTTTGTGGTAACGCCGGCAGTGCTCATTCCGCGTCCGGAAACTGAGCACCTCGTGGAAGCGGCACTTGAGCTGGCGCAGGGAATCGAGCGGCCCCGAATTGTGGATGTGGGGACCGGATCGGGGTGCATCGCGCTGGCGCTGGCCTCGGAGTTGAAGCGAGCCGAAATTGATGCGGTAGACATCTCGGCTGACGCGCTGGAGATTGCAAAGGCGAACGCGGCTCGATTGCAGTTGGCGGATAACGTGAGGTTTCGAACGGGGAATCTGCTGGAAGGATTCGGCGCAGACGAATTTGATCTCGTGGTTTCGAATCCGCCGTACGTGGGGGAGTGCGAGGCTGACAAAGTTCAGGCGGAGGTAAGGAAATTTGAGCCGCACGTGGCTGTATTTGGGGGGCCGCAAGGTACGGAGATCGTCACGCAATTGTTGGAGCAGTCACACCGCGTCTTGAAGCCAGGCGGACACGTGCTGGTAGAGATCGGCTTTTCGCAGTCGGAAAAGGTGCGGCATTTAGCCAGGGAATTTGAGGACGTGCACTTCGTCGAGGATCTGCAGGGGATTCCGCGGGTGTTAGTAGGAAAGAAGTCAGAAGCCAGAAGTTAGAACTCAGAACTCGCGGGCGAGTGCGCCCCGCGCCACCAGAGTACCAGCGCCCCCGCGCTATTTTGCAGCTGGCAGAGCTTGCAGGACTCGCACCTTCCAGCGATTCTCTCCGGCGGTCATGACGACCAGATAGTTCTGCGTGAATTGATCAGAGTGGACGACCTTGTCACCGTCAAGCAGCTGCACTTCAAGGCGCGCAGTGTCGCGAAGTTGCATGGCTGAACCATCCTGCGAATAGAGCACCGCCTCAAGACTGTGGCCGTGATCGACGTAGCGAGTGTGCAGCCCCGATTTTTGCTGCTCGGCTACGCGCTGTCGAAGTTCATCCTGAGCGTAGCCAATGAAGTCATTCGCGAGCGCGTCGGCACGGTTTTCAGAAAGCGCTGTGGCAAGCGACTGCCAGGCACGAGTGTAATCACGAACTACCGCTTTCTCCGTGTTGTCTTCCATTTCGCGAGGCGCAACCCTCGACGGATTCAGCTGGACCGACAAAGGCTCAGCACCGAAGGCCGAAGCGCACAATAACAAGGAAGCGCCAACCGAAAGCAAGCGTTTCATCAGCGACCACTCCAGTGAATTTCATTTCCCACCACAACGCCCGCGGCAACAGAGAGCTGGGCGCTCTGCGACTGTGGTAACAGCGCCTGTGCGATTCCTTTTTTAATCCGCGCGTCGACGGTGCTACGCCCGCTGTTGTCGACCTCGGTGAAAGTCACGATCGTTCCATCGGGCACAGTATTTCCTGCGCAGTCACGGATCGCGTCCGTTTCGACGGCGATGCCGTTTTTTGCAGGCTGAGCCCGCATGCGCAGATTACATGGTTCGGACGCGGTCACCTGAACCACGCGCCGTACATTGTCGGCGTTGAGGCTAGCCGTGAACTGCGCTGCGCCGGCCTGACGGCCGGAGTCAAGAATCGCATAGGCGACACCGTCTTTCGTGTTCGTGGTGCGAGTTTCGGCACGTCCTCCTGGAACACCGAGACTGAAGTTGATGGGAGTGGGTTGCGTGACCAGATTGTGGTTCGCATCGAAGACGAACGCGGTTCCCGAGATCACCTGGCGCGTACTGGCTGGAACACGCGAGGGCCGCGCCAGGAAAGCGATATCGGCAGGCTTTGATGGCGCAACAAAAAATACGACGGAATCGTTGTTGCCACTGCCGCTTAGCACGGCTGTGTAGCGGCCGGAGAACTGTAGATCGTTACCGGTGAGGCGAATCTCTTCGCCGAGCTTCACAGCACGCTTGATTGCTGTACCGGGCCCAAAAAGATAGAAGGTTGCGTCACCGGAGCCGCTAGTCGGAATGCTGACCTCGGCTCCGGCGGTTGCGTCCGTTGGCACGCGCAACTCGGCGGCGTCTGCAACATGAGCAGCAAACAACAGCGCCGCCAGGAGAAATGCAAATTGAATCAGTCTTAGCATGTTCGTTAGCTTTGCTCGCGATTGATGCTGTACTGGTTCACGCTTACCCGATAGGTCTGAACCTTCGGCGCAATGTCATCACGCAGCGCCAGCGAGAAAGGAACTGGCGTCTGCGGCTGTAGGGCATGGTCAACGTAGCCGTCTGAAACCCAAATTACGCGGCCCTGGTTGTCGTAGAAGGTTGCGAGCACGTGCGGAATGTTCACGACCTCGCCGCTCTCGTTCGTCAACTCGCCGCGAAGAACGTGATGGCCATCAGCATCCTGCTCCAGACGCTGGTGGAGCACGCCAATCGTGGGATCGGCCGAAGCCGGAACCAGCAGTGAGTTTGGCTGAATGTGCACGCTCTTTACTTCCTGCCGCGGAACCTTGGGGAAGTCAATGCGGAAGGGAGAAACTTCCTTGGGCAGCAGTACATGAGAAATCTTGTCGAAGCTGCTTTCATCCCCGAGCGTTCCACCATTCTGTCCCAGCAAGGAAGCGCTGACGGACACGAAGCCGGGCACAGTATCCTCGTTCACCACTTCGCCGACGATCACTGTACCGCCCTGGTAGTCGACGGCGTTCATCGACACGATGCGGACATGCGGCGCGTCAACGTTCTGCGCGCCCCAATCGTCGCCCGAGCCGCGAGTCACGATATCCCAACGCAAGAAATTAACGGGAATGACCTGTGGAGGAACGTTGGCCTGCTTCTGAACCGGCCAGATGACCTTCCAGCTGCCATCGTTGTTCACAACTTTCAAATCGCGTGAGTCGTAGATTGCTCCGACCGCGGTCGACCACTGCATGTCGGCATGAACCAGAGCATCATTATCGGTGGTACGAAGAACGCGCGTCTTGATGTTGGCGAGACTAGAGAAGGTGCGCAGGTCGCCGTTCGCGCCGTTCAGATCCGCGATGAAGCTGTTGAGATCGGTGTCATTCGTGTTGGCGACGAACGAGTATGCCTGCTGCCAGTTTCTGGCCTGGACGTTGGAAAGCAATGCCTGAACGGCGCCATCCG
Source organism: uncultured Terriglobales bacterium (assembly GCA_964490255.1). Lineage (GTDB taxonomy): Bacteria > Acidobacteriota > Terriglobia > Terriglobales > Acidobacteriaceae > JAJPJE01. The sequence continues at coordinate 42,755 of CAZBCQ010000001.1, forward strand.
GAGTTTTCGGGGTGCCGCTGCCCGTACCTCCTGCAGAAAGGACGCCAATCGCGAGAAACAGAACAGTTAATGCGACAGTGACAATAAGAAGGAGGCTACGTGACATTATCGTGCCTCCCGCAAAACGACATCAGAGGCTGGAAATTCGAGCGGAATGGAAGCACGCCGCCGTTCGGGAATCAGGAACACAGCAAGTAGAGAAAGTACGGCTACACCCATCGGCGCAAATCCCCAAAGCATTCCTTCCCAAGCGGCTGGCCTGGTCCCGAACTCGATCGGTTGGGCCGGCGGAACGTCATCCTTGACCCAGAGCGTGACTAATCCTCCGTCGTAGCTTTCGGTGGGACGCCATCCGGCAAAGGCGAGCAGAGGCTCGTAATAGCGGTCGCGCACGAAGATATATTTCAGACCGTATTGATTGGCGTGCTTCAACATCGCGCGTAGCGATTCCATGCCGCCCACGCCGAAATACTTGGCACTGTCGAGTTTCGCCGCGCCGTACGATGTCATTTCCGGCAGGAGACGCGCGGTGTTGTAATCACCGTCGACGCTATCGGCGCGCGAATCGATGGACAGCTTATCGAAAAGGCTACCGAACCCGAGGGTCACATAGCGGTACTTGGCGTGATCATCGCGATTCAGAAAATCGGATATCGGTCGCGTATCAAACGGTGTGACAGAAATAGGATTAAAGGTGACCCATGCCACGCCCATTGCGAATGTACCGGCAGCGGCGATCCACAATGCGATTGTGGCTTTGCTGCGGAACCGGGAGATCAGATCTTCTGCAAGTAATCCCACAAAGGGCAACGCCATGCAGGTTGAGAGAAATGTAAAGCGCTCGTAGGTAAAGACGTAGTACAGGCGGCCAAACAGCAGGTGGGCAACCGGTGTGGTTCCGCCCAGGCCGATGAGAGTCGTGACCCACCAACCAATAAACAGAGGTTGCAAGCGCCGATCGCGCGCGCCTCGCCAAAAGATAAACGGGATGGCGAGGATCATCGCCCCATACGGAATAATCCAGAAATTGACCCCATTCCGCAGGTCGAGCAGGTAATTGGTGCGGCTGGGGTGGGGAATCGGCATCTGCGTCACTGGATTCTTGAAGAACGAGATCCAGAATGGCAGGAGTACCGCTGCGATTCCCGCGCCCGTGAGCGCGCCGAAGACGACGGCACGACCGAGAATTCCTCCCACCGACGCTTCCGTGCCTTGTGTTTCATCATTGCGGTCGACCAACGCCAGCCAGATAACTGGGAATGAAAACAAGACGATCGTGATCAGCGTCAAGTGGTGAACCGCTGCGGCGGACACAGTAATAAGGAACGCCTTCACCAGGTCAGCCACACGCGCTTCGCGCAGCCATCGATAGAAATAAGGAATGGCATTCACGGTGATCGCAGCACCAAGCGTCGTATTCAACTGACCCGATTGGTAGACCAGCATTGCCAGCGAACCCAGGAATATGCTGCCGAGCGCGGCGTAGCTGGCGGCGACTTCATCCACCCAGAGTCGTGCAAAGCGATAAACGCCGACCGTCAACAGCAGGATTGCGATCAGCTGGACAAACATATACGCGAGCAGCAATCCCATAGGAAACGAGAACAGCGCGATCAACTGGTGCGCGAGGGGTGGATATGTGGTCTGCGAGAAACCCGCGAACCACTTGGTATTCCATGGATCGAACCAGTGCTGCGCGTAATGCGATGCGAAGAACATGTGGACGTACGCGTCGTATGAGCCGCTTGGAAGCTGCATCAGCAAGAGCGGCCCATGCACCGCGAACGCGATAAGCAAGATAGAAGTCAGGGATAAGCCGCGATTAGGACTGCCAGGAGAAACCGCAATCACCGATTAGCCTCCGCAAGCATCGTTTCGGTGCAAGTAGGATTCCCAACTCGGCTGTTCGGGTTTTCTGATTTCCGGCGATTCCGTAACAAAAATTCCCCAGACAGAGAAGCTGGATCGCAAGAATGCGCGGTTCACGATGCGTTGGGTGCTTCGAATCTCACTATTTTCAGGGCGAATGCAAAGTGAGCGGCTGGGGAGAATACGTAACTCTGAAGCCGCCACAAGGGAAAAGTGAGTACTGGTCTGGACAATGAGGGAACCCCAGTACTCTTCGATCAGAAACGCCCAATGCAGAATACCCGCTGAAAATCACAGGATTCGGGAGAAACAAAGCGAAGAATGCAACTTGGAACGCCATTTGCGAAACGTAACTAGCCACAGCTCCTAAATCCGGTGGTCTTGTGAAAAGTTTTCTAAATTACGTTACGTTCTGTTCCGTTCTATTGAGTGTTGCCGCCGCAGGTCAGACCTTCGAAGTCGGCGGGCAAGAGCAAAATAATGCGCCCCAGAAACCGGCCGCAGTGGGAAAGAAGAGCTCGCCTGCTTCCGGCGAGATTGGTTGGGGAAGCAGTATAGAAGTAGGGCGACTGGCGCGCGCCGCCGATAATGCGCTCGCGAAAGGCGACTACACAGGCGCTGCGAACTATGCAGATCGGGCCGTTCACGCCGCGCCGCAGGATCCCCAACTTTGGTTTCTCCTCGGATATGCATCGCGGCTGGCGGGTCGCTACGGCGCTTCGCTGGACGCATACAAACACGGACTATCGATCAAGCCAGCATCGGTCGAAGGCCTGTCGGGTATGGCGCAGACCTACGCGCGCATGGGTCAAACCGAGGAAGCCAAGCGATTGCTTGTACAGTTGATCGCTGCGAATCCCAAGCGCGATAACGACCTTCTGATTGCCGGCGAGCTATTTATGCAGACCGGCGACGTGCCACAGGGGCTGACGTATCTGCAACGCGCTGAAGCGATGAAGCCCTCGCCACACGCCGAGTTGCTGATGGCAACCGCTTACATGAAATTGAAGCAGCCGGATCGTGCGCGTCAACTGCTCGAGTCGGCGAAGCGACGCGCCCCCAATGATCCTGATATCTACCGTGCCATCGCGAACTACTACCGTGAAGTTCACGATTACAAGAGTGCGATCGCGACTTTGAAGTCGATCCCAAAGCCGACGTCCGAGGTTCTTGCGGACCTCGCCTACAGTTACGCACTAAATGGAGATAAGGAAGAATCGGCGGCGACGTATGCGCGTGCCGCACAGGAAGCGCCCCACCAGATCGGCCTGCAATTGAGCGCAGCGCAAGCCGAATTGGTTGCCGGAGAGTCTGAAAAGGCGCGGCAATTCCTGGCGAAGGCCGAAGCGATGGATCCGAATCACTACAGGCTGCATGCCATCAAGGCTGCGCTTGCGAAGAGCGAAAAGCGCAATGCGGACGCGATTGTCGAATACAAGATCGCGATCAGCCGGCTGCCGGGCGACGGCGTACCTGAGGGCGTGCTGTTTCCGATCCAGTTGCGATTGAACCTGGCGGAACTTTACCGCGAGCAGGGTGATGTCGAATCCGCCAAGCGGGTGGTTGCCGAAGCCGAGCAGCAGATGCAATCGCTCAACCTGCAAGGGCCCGAGCGCGCGGAATTCCTGCGGGTAAGGGCTGGAATCAAAACAGCGGGTGAGGACTATACCGGCGCAGAGGCGGATCTAAGAGAAGCGCTCACGTTGGACCCGGAGAACACGAACATTTCTCTGGAGTACGCAAATCTGCTGTGGAAGCTGAAGCGAAAAGACGAGGCGCGGAAGTTGTATGCAGCGGTGCTGAACACCGACCCCAAGAACCGTTATGCACTCGAGGGGATGGGCTATCTCTATCGCGAAGATGGCGATGTGAAGATGTCAGCAGCGTATTTTCACAAGCTGGCGGACGCATATCCCACTGACTATGTCCCTTATTTAGCGCTGGGAGATTTGTACGCCTCGGTCGCTCAGTACAAAGAAGCTGACGCCAATTATGTGAAGGCGCACGAACTCGCACCCGACAATGCCACGGTGATCGCCAATGCGACCAACGCGGCAATCGAAGCGCACGACACACCGCTCGCGGGCCAGTGGGTTAAGTACATCAAAGACGAGATGAGGGACGACCCGCGCATCATGCGCGAGGAGGCACGTTACCTCTTCCACGAAGGCAAATATCGTGAGTCGGCGCAGCTTGCGGCGAAGGCGCTGCAGAAACTGCCCAATGACAGGAACGCCTCGGTCTACCTCGCTTACGACTACTACAATCTGGGTCGCTACGACGACACCCTGGCGCTGACGACCAAATACGAGAAGCTGCTTCCCAAAGAGCCAAACTTCCCGCTGCTCAGCGGGCATGTGCATAAGCAAACACAATTGCTGAGCCAGGCGGTGGACGACTATACGCGCGCCATCGATAAGGACCCGAAACTTGCCGAGTCGTACATCAACCGTGGATATGTCCTCAACGATCTGCAAAACCCGGAAGCGGCAGCACAGGATTTTGATGTAGCACTCAAGTTGAGTCCGAATAACGGAGTCGCGCACCTGGGCGTGGCATTTTCAGATCTGCAACTGCGCAGAAGCAAGTCAGCGCTGGACCAGGTAGACACGGCAGAAAAATTGATCGGCGAATCAGGTGCAACGCATCTGGTGCGCGCTACCGCATATCGGCAGGAGCGGTTGCTGAACAAGGCGGACACGGAGTATCGCGCAGCGCTGAAGTATTCCCCGCAAGATGTGCGTTTGCAACTGGCTTTGGCAGACACGTTGTACTACATGCGCCACTACAACGATGCACTCGGCACGTTGAAAGACGCTTTAGCTCTGCAACCGGACGATCCATTCATCTATGCGCAAATGGCGCAAACGAGCGCCGAGCTGAAGAACCGCGACGAGACGTTGAAGTACGTCAGCCTGGCTGAGAAAGAAGGCGGCGATCAGGCCAGCGTTCTGTTGGCAACTGGAAGCGCGCTACTGACGTTGGGTGAAAAAGATCCAGCGATGCAGCGGTTCACGGAAGCATTGGACGCTCCGGACTCGGATCGAGTAAGCGTTCGCCTGGCATTCGCTCGCGTGATGCAGAAGCAAGGCAAGTGGGACGACGCGCGCGAACAAATCAGCCTGGCATTTGCGGAAGCGCGGATTGGCGAAGCGAATCCGGTCACGCCCGACAATCTGATCGAAGCCGGCAACATTTTCCTCGCCATGCATGACTTCGACCTGGCGCAGCGCATGTTTGAGCGCGCCGGCAAGGAAGGCGCGGCCGACGAGGTTGTTGCCGTGGGATTGGCGAACACCTACCTGGCTCAGGGAAACACGGCCCTCGCGCAGACGGAATTGGCGCGCCTGGGCAGTCCGTCCGATCTGCAGCAGAACTATGACTATCAGATGGCGATGGCTGGAATGTATCGGCAACGCCATGATGACGTGCACGCGCTCGGCGCCTTTGCGCAAGCGAATATGCTGGGCGGAGAGACAGACGACAGCGTCGAACTCAGTTTGCAAGAGATTGCCGCATCCGAAGGCTTGCGAATCAATGATCGACTGAGCGTGGGAACAGACTTATTGCTGACGCCCGTCTTTCTCGATCCTACGATTTACATCCTTGACGCACAATTGTTTGGAGCCGGGCCGAATGGAGCACTGCCGCCTCCACGTCGTCAGTACCAGACGCAATGGACGAATGGCTTCAAAATGCATGTTAACGGTCTGCCGGTTATTAGCGGCTTCGTGCAGGAGCGTAATTTCCAGGGGCAGCTGTCGCTGCCAAGTCAGCTGGTAATCGTAAATAACAACACCTTTGACACCTCATTCAACGGAGCGCTGAACCCCGTATTGCGATTCGGCCGGAACACGCTTGTGTTCAATGCCGGGCTTCAATACACGATCCGTCGCGACAAAGACTCGCCGGTGCTGATCAACCAAAACCTGTTTCGGCAGTTTGTTTACATGAATTCGAACTCCTTCTGGAACTGGATCTCGGTCCAGGGGAGTGCGTATCACGAAGCTGGGCCGTACACGCTCCAAAACCTCAATTCTCGCGATCTTGGTGCGAATCTGCAGTTCACGGTTGGCAGACCATGGGGAAAAACAGCGTTTGTAACCGGCTACACGGTCAGGGACCTGCTTTTCAATCCGCTGATACGCGAATTCTTTACGACCTCGACATACGGGGGCTTCACTCGGAAATTCGGGACGAGAGTAAATGTAACAGCCGTCGGGGAGTACATCAGATCGTGGCGTGTACAGAATTCTGCGTATGCGATCGCACAAGCGTTGCGTCCGGCGGGTGTGGTCGATTTTCGCGTCAACAGAAACTGGGAGGTGAACTTCAGCGCATCGTGGGGAAAAGGCGAAGGAAACTCAATCTATGACAACGTCCAGAGTGGATTTCTCATCTCTTATGTAAAGCCGATACGCCGCTCTGTAGATTCTGGAGCCGGTCCGATACCGGTCGATTATCCGCTGCGAATATCCGCCGGATTGCAACTGCAAGATTTTTACAGCTTCACTGGCCAGAAGCAGGCAATGTACGAACCCGTATTTCGCCTGAGTCTTTTTTAGGTCAGAAGGGATTCATGAAAATCTGTCTAGTTACTGCATTTCCGCCGAGCCGGCGGGGGCTGAACGAATACGGGTATCACATTGCACGGGAGCTGCAGGCAGACTCACTGCTTAGCGTTACGGTGCTGGCGGACGAAATCGAGCCAGACAAAACTGAGCTGCCCGACTTTGATGTGCAGCGGTGCTGGAAGTTCAACAGTGTTGCGAATCCCGTGAAACTGCTGAAAGCAGTGCGGGAGATCAGGCCTGACGTGGTGTGGTTCAACCTGCTGTTCTCGACTTTCGGAAACGATCCGATACCGGCATTCAATGGATTGGCCACGCCGGCACTTACGAGAATGGCCGGATATTACACGCACGTTACGTTGCATCACCTAATGGACAATGTCGATCTTTCGCACGCAGGCGTCCGATCTCAGCGTTTGTATCGTGCGGCGGGATCGATGGCAACGCGCATGTTGCTGACCGCGAATTCGGTGTCGGTGCTCCTTCCCGCCTATCGCAGGACGCTGATGGAGAAATATCGGGGCGAAAATGTGCATTTTCGTTCCCACGGCATCCTCTCGGCGCGACCGGAATATCCAAACCTTGCGCTACGAGGGAACCCGGAACATCGAATCCTGGCGTTTGGCAAGTGGGGAACTTACAAACGGCTGGAATTACTGATTGATGCATTCAAGATTGTCAGCAAGCAGCTCCCGAATGTGAGGCTAGTTGTTGCGGGTGAGAACCACCCCATGACTCCGGGATACGTCGAATCAATAGCGGAACGAGTCGGACGCGACGATCGCGTAGAGTTCACCGGCTATGTAGCAGAGGAGAACCTACAAAACCTGTTTTCAACGGCTACGTTACTGGTGATGCCCTATTCGTCGGCTACCGGTAGCAGTGGCGTTGCGCATTTGGCTTGTCAGTACGGTGTGCCCATCATCTGTGCCGATATCGATGATTTTCGCGACATGGCTACTGATGAGGGGTTAGCTATTGATTTTTATCACCGCGGCCAGCCGGAGCATCTGGCGGAAAAAATTGCGGAGCTAGTGCAGTCTCCGGAGAGGCAATACGAGATGGCCGAAGCGAACTTCTATGCAGCGCTCAGAATGACTATGCCGCAGATCATGAGGCGTTATTTGCGCTCGTTCGATGTTCATCAACGAGCGAAGGCCCTGGAACCGATTTCAAGGTTTCGGCGCTTACCCGCGTGGATTCCTTCAAGGTCTGCGATATTTCGAGCAGCCGCACCGAGGTGGTCGCCGTGGATGTAAAAGCAATCCTAATCGTGGCGCCGCCCGCAGAAGACAGACAGGGCTCTGGCGCGGAACTAGTCGGCGGTATGCCACTGGCGTTTGCCGATGTCCTCGGTCGGCCAATGCTCTACCGTATCGCCGACCGCCTTGCAAAGAACGGAATTCAACCGGTAGCGGTCATCAGCGAATCGGTCGTGAACTCGTGGCCTACCGCCATGCCGGGCGAAGCTCCCAACGTTCAATGGACACAAGCCAGCGCGCCCAATCTGTGGCGAGCCGCGGAAAACGTCTTTACAGAATTCGCACAGTCCGGCGCCGACGCGGTGCTGGTCTGGCGAGTCGGCGCTTACGCTGAATTCGATATAGACGAGTTCATTCAGTTCCACGTGGACAATCAATGCCATGTGACCACCATGGCCGATGCGGATGGCTTTCCGCTGGACATCTGCATGATCGCGGCTTCCCGCAGAAATGACGCCGCCTATGCGTTGCGTCACCAGTTGCACAAATTCCGCGGTTCGAACACGACCTACTACTTCGACGGATTCTGCAACCGTTTGTGCGACAGCCACGACTTGCGACAGTTGGCGATTGACTCACTGCAACAACTAACAGACATCAAGCCCGAAGGCCGGGAAGTGAAGCCAGGCATTTGGTTCGGTAAAGGAGCGCGTGTCCATAAACGCGCACGAGTCCTGAGCCCGGCATTCATTGGCAGCAAAGTTCGAGTAAGAGCGTCAGCGGTGATCACACGATGCACTTCGCTCGAACACCACGCCATCATTGATTGCGGCACCGTAGTGGAAGACGTCAGCGTGCTGCCATACAGTTACGTTGGAGCCGGGCTTGATGTTAGCCACTCGGTGGTAGGTTTCCGCCGCCTGTGGAACCTGCCGCGAAATGTAGAGGTTGAGATTTCCGACGCGAAGCTGGTGGGAATGGCCTCGAGCAATGCGCCCATGCGAGTGCTGGCCAGCGCCGCCTCGCTGGTCAGTTTTATCCCTGCACAAGTCTTGCGTGGCCTGTTTGCGCCGTCCCAGCGCGGATATGCCACATCGCTGCCGGAAGCTGTCAGCGAACCCTGTGCAGCACTTAAGAATCCGGCAAGCTTGCCCGCAGCCGCGCCGTCAGTGGATGCAGGCGAGTTCCCTGCCAATTTAGTAGCCGCGAGGAGATATGGAAACGAGTAAGCCCGTCATCGTAAAACGCATGCCCGATCGCCTGAACCAGAAGCAGGCGCGCACGTTTCTTAACGAAGTACAGCCGTTCCTGAATACAGATCGCCCACAGCTCGTTTTCGATTGCTCACAGATTCGCCAGATGGACGCAGCAGGAGTCGATATGCTGCTTCGCTGCATGGCCGAGGTGATGAGACGCGACGGCGAGTTGAAGCTCGCGAAACTGTCACCTCAAGCAGCCGTGATTCTGGAACTTACACGGACGGATCGCTTGTTTGAAATTTTTGAGACGTCCGGCGACGCAGTAAAGAGCTTCCAGCGTTTCCTTCCTGGCGCGATGAAGAACCTTCCAGTTGCCAGCCCGATTCTGATGAAGCGGGCCCAAGCGGAATATTACCCCGAGTCTGACAAACCGGCCGCGGCCTGAGCATCTGAAGGTTTAAGGATGGGGCAAGAACGAAGGAACATGAACGCCCATTGCAAGCTGCCGGAGAGGATCCACTTGGGTCGAGGTAGAACGTGGTGATGAAACCTGGAACGCTCGCACCTGATCCCCCACGCCTTGGTTGGCGCGATGCCGTCGCGACACTGCGATCAGAGCCTGCACACACGCGCATTCTGGGCGGCAGCATCATCATGCTGGTAGGTTCGGGGCTGGTGAGCGTAGTCAACTTCGGCTACAACGTCGCAGTCGCGCGCATGCTCGGTCCTAGAGCCTTCGGACACGCGGCAGCAGCAGTTACGCTGCTCATGCTGGTATCAGCCATCACGCTATCGTTCCAGCTAGTTTGCGCGAAGCTGCTTGCCAAGACGGAGATCAAGACCGAGCGTGCCGCTCTTTACTCCGCTCTTCTCCGTCGCTCGTGGGCGGTTGGTCTGATACTTGGTTCTGCACTGTTGCTTGCGAGCGGGCCGGTGGCACGGTATCTGAACCTACCCTCGCCCTTGATCGTCGTACTTTTAGCGCTGGGTATCGCGTTCTACATTCCGCTTGGAACCAAACGGGGTGGGCTCCAGGGAACATGCGCGTTCACAAAGCTAAGCTGGAACTTCCTTCTCGAGGCCAGCGTCAAGTTCTGTGGAGCGCTGTCCCTGATTGAGCTTGGGTACGGAGTGAACGGCGCGGTGGCTGCCATTTCCATCTCGGTCGTTCTGGCCTACTTCATACCTCCTATTCCCGAGGAGCTGAAGATCGCTCCTGGCGGCCACGTCAAGACATCGTTCCGCGAGGGAATGCAGGCCATCGTCTTTTTCACCGGGCAGGTGGTGATCAACAATATCGACATCTTGCTTGTGAAACATTTCTTTGCGCCCGACAGTGCGGGACAGTACGCGGCAATCGCGCTAGTTGGTCGCGTCATCTATTTCGCATCGTGGTCGGTTGTCAGTGCAATGTTCCCGATTTCCGCCGCAGCGCAGCCCAAGAAAGAAAATGTTTCGGTGCTGGTGGTGCCAATCCTGATTGTGCTGGGGATTGCGATTACTTTCATTATTGGACTAAGCCTATTTCCGGATCCTGTGCTGCAAGCGGTGTTCGGTGCCGGATTCCAGGGCGGAGCAAACCTCGACGGCCTGCTGAGCCTGTATGCCGCCGCAACCGGCACCTATTCCCTCGGCGTCGTTTTGATGGCGTATGAGATGTCGCGCCGCATTGCCAACACGGGTTGGCTGCAGCTGGCCGTCAGTGGCGCGATTGTTATTGGAATTTACCTGTTTCACAGCACCCTGCACCAGGTCGTGCTCGTCCAGCTCGTATTGATGGTTGGGCTACTCATGATTGTTTCTATTCCGTTCTTTCGCCAAGACCGGCACTCTGTCCTGGAGGAAGCAGCATGAAACGACTGCGACGCGTCACCGAATCAGAAGTGATCGCGGAATTCCTCAAGAATGAGTTCTACCAGGAAGAATTCCACCGTGACCGCCACCGGTACGAACATTTAGTGCTGGATGCGGACCTCACGAACGAAGAAGACAACCTGCTCCGGCGGGTATTGCTGTTCCGTCGCCGCGGCCACATGTGGCGCGAACTACCGACGGACACGCAATGGTGGGAGGTAGAACTCGAGCCTGAAGACCTGATGCTGATCCGCGTCTTCCCGCGTGCACACTGGCGGAAAATCGCCAATGGCAGCTTCGCGTTGAATGACATCGTTCATCAAATCCGGTCGCACAAGTTCTCCGGGCGTGTCGGAGATTTCATCTCCAAAATTCAGTCGCTGAGCTATCGATTGCGCTACGACAACGATTCCAGTTCGGTGATCCTGATCGGATTGGATGAGGAGCACCCAATCACGATCATCGAGGGTAATCACCGAATGACCGCGGGCATGCTCAGTTCGCCAGAAACGATACACAAACGATTCCGCGTCTTCATGGGAATGTCGGAACGGATGTCTGAGGTGTGTTGGTACAACGGCACCTTGGGGAACATCTTGCGATACGTGAAAAACCGGGTCCGGCACATGTGGATTGACTCGGATGGCGATCTTATCCAGCCGAAGGACGTGGAAGCCGCACCAACAACAACTTATTCACCGAAGGCAGTAGCTGCACGGAATTCAATGTCGGAGCCGAAGTAGGTCCGGCCCAAGTCACGAAATGGAGTACCCCATGAGCAACAGATCACAATGGCTGACTCGAATGATGATCGGAGCGATGTCCTTCGCTCTTTGCGGCGGTCCCGAACTGATGCAAGCTCAATCCACCACGCCGCAAGCTTCCACTCCGCAAAGCGCAACGCCCGATCCGAGCCGTGGACCGCAGCAGCCTGCCGGGAATCAGCCGGCTGCGCCGCTTCCTGAAGCGCCGAGCGCCGACGTGCCGAGCACCGCTCCGGCTACTCCGAGCGCCAGTAGCTCATCGCAAAAGGACGCAAGCGCCAGCAGTCCGCAGACGCAGTCGACGCAAGCACCGACTGGAGCCGCCGCTGCTCAGCGTGCCGAGACTGCAGGTGGCGCGGCGTCGAGACCGGCCGGAAACGCGATTGCGCCTGCGAAACAACGACAGACGCGATCGCTGCTCATCAAAGTCGGTGCAGTTGCCGCAGCGGGAGCCGCGGCCGGAATCATTTACGGACTTTCGCGTGGAACGGGTTCGGTGCCTCCCGGAGCCAGGACAACTGCAACCGCGGCAGGCGGACACTAAGTAAATAGGCACGTAAAACGGATTGGTCCCTCTTCGCGACAGAACGGGATCCCGCCGGGTTCGACTGAGCATGCAAAAATTCCAGGCCCACGACAAAAAACAGCCGATGTTGATCAGTTTTTCCGGTATGGACGGCGCTGGGAAAAGCACACAAATCTCAAACTTGCGAGCGTATGCAGAAGATCTTGGGCTGCACGTTACCCAACTCGCATTCTGGGATGATGTGGTGGTGTTGAAGCCCTACCGCGAGAGCTTCGTTCAAAAAGTGTTCAAGAGCGAAAAAGGAATCGGTTCACCAGAGAAGCCCGTCGAGCGCCGGGATAAGAATGTGCGCGGGTGGCATTTGAACCTGGTGCGGCACGGGCTGTACTCGCTCGACGCGGTTCACCTCCGCGGAGTTGCGGGACGAGCGGGGTCGAGTGAAGCTGATCTGGTGATCATGGATCGCTACATCTACGATGAGCTTGCAAATCTGCCGCTGGAGAATCCAGTAACCCGCGCCTATGTGCGTGCGGTGATGAAAATGGTGCCGCAACCGGACATAAGCTTCGTGCTGGATGCGGATCCAGTAGCAGCGCGAGCACGCAAACCAGAGTACCCGGTAGACTTTCTGCACAAATGCCGGGCTTCTTACCTGCGATTGGCGGAACTACTCGGGAACATTACGGTGGTGCCCGCGCTCGGCCTCGCGGACGCGCGCCATTTCATCGAAGTAGCGTTCCGCGCCCTGCTGGAACGCCGCCGAAGGGCACGCGCAGCAGCCTGGCGCGCTGCTTAAGCTAGGTTCACTCAAGAAACATGCAGTCGCCGTATGAGTAGAAGCGATAGCGCTGTTCGACGGCGTGTCTGTAAGCTGCCAGGACATGCTCTTTACCTCCAAATGCCGACACCAGCATCAGCAGCGTGGACTTCGGCAAATGGAAGTTCGTGAGCATCGCGCTGACGACTTTGAAGTGGAATCCCGGATAGATGAATAGCCCCGTTTCGCCCGAGCCAGGGTGAATCGTTCCATCAAGCGCGTTTCGAGCAGCATGTTCGAGCGTTCGCACGCTGGTTGTGCCTACCGCGATGACACGTCGATGCTCCTGAAGAGCCCGCGTGATTTTTGCGGCAGCGCCCTCCGTGATCTGATACCACTCGCGATGAAGCTGATGATCTTCGACCCGCTCTTCATGGACCGGCTGGAACGTTCCCAAACCGACGTGGAGGGTGAGTTCTGCTGTTTCGATTCGACGTGTCCCAAGTTCCGCCAGGATTTCCGGGGTGAAGTGCAGACCCGCAGTCGGAGCAGCCACGGACCCGCGCTCGCGAGCGTAGACCGTCTGATAACGTTCGCGGTCGCCGGGCTGATCGTCGCGTCCGATGTAGGGCGGCAGCGGTACGTGCCCGATGCGCTCGACGACGTCGAAGAAATCTGCCTTCCGGTTGAAGCGCAATGTGCGCTCGCCGAACTCGCCGCGGGCTGTGACTTCAGCTTCTAACTCATCGGATTCGCCGAAATAGAGATACTCGCCCACTCCGATCTTGCGCCCGGGACGAACCAGGGCCGTCCATTCGTTTGTCGCGGAGCCTGCAACTTGCTTGACGAGTAGCGCCTCCACGCGGCCGTGAAGGAAGTCTTTCATCGCCGGATTCTGCGGGCTTAGCTGTTGTGCGCGGGCACCGCTTCGATGCCCATAAAGCCTTGCCGGAAACACGCGCGTGTTGTTGAAGACGAGCAGGTCGCCCGGACGGAGAAGCCCAGGAAAGTCGCGAAACGACATATCGCGAAACTCGCCAGAGTGGCGACCGACGCGCAGCATGCGCGAGGCGGCGCGATCGGCAAGGGGCTCCTGCGCAATCAGATCTTCGGGTAGGTGGTAATCAAACTCGGAGACGAGCACACACTATTTTACGATTGAGTCATGGCCCTTATCAGTCGGTGGCAGAGACTCGATACAACGCCGAAGCATGCGGTCTCAGCGTGACGTTCAGTGACGTGAGCTTAGGCTTGTTGGAGCCGCTCCACAGGTCATGCAGCTTATAATCGCCCGCGGTCAGGCCCAAATCCTTCCACTCATAGTGAAGCGACTGTTCCGCTTCGCTGATGTTGAACACGGCTATGTAGTGGTCCTCCCAGTTTTCCCCGCGCGCAGTCCATACAACAGTGTTGTCTGTGGTGACCACTGGGCGATTCTCACGCGAGTGCTGATTAACCCCAATCACCTCCGGGTTCGAGAGCAGAGAGGTGGTCCATTCGTCCATGGAGAGCAGATCGCCCCCGATCATCAGCGGAGAGCGCATCATCGACCACAGCGTCACGAGCGTGTTCTGTTCGTCACTCGTAAACTTGGTGTCGCGCACGTCACCTTCGCCGGGATGCGGTGCAAGCCGTCCGATAGGCAGCATATCCGCGTCCGGCCAGTGTCCGGGAGCCTTGAACGAAGCCCACTGCGCCGCCGTGGTGAATTGCGCAAGAAGCCCTTGCGACCACGCGTGTCCCTCCCACGTGCCCCAGTGATCCCAGAAGTCATTGGAGATGCGCCACATTTCCGCAGATTTCGAAACTTCGTCTGCCTTGTCGAGTGCGGTCGGACCGGGTGAAAGGCTCAGCACAATGGGACGTCCAGTCTTATCGAGCGCAGCGCGAAGCATGCGGATCTCGTCCGCCTTATACGGATGGTCAGCGATGCAATCGGCTTTCACGAAATCCACGCCCCAACTCGCATACAGCTTCGCGATCGAGTCATAGTAGGCCTGCCCCGCAGCATTGTCCTTCACACCGTAGTTGTAGGCATTCCACGGACAGACGTCGGATCGATCCGCGGCATCGGCCGCATGGAAAGACGAATCCGCGATTGGCAAATTCTTGTCTACTGCCTGGCGGGGAATACCGCGAATGATGTGGACGCCAAATTTCAGGCCTAGCGAGTGAACGTAATCCGCGAGCGGCTTGAATCCCGCTGCTTTAACTGCAGACGGATACCGCGCCGGAGCGGGGATAAAGCGTCCGTCATCGGTGAGGGCGAAACGAAACTCCTCAGGCTTCCCTCCAACATTCACGATGTACCACCCCTCGTCGATTACGACGTATTGCCATCCGAAACGCTTCAGATGCTTCGCCATCCAGTCGGCATTCGCACGGAATTGTGATTCCGTGAGGGTCTGTCCATAGGAATCCCAGCTGTTCCAGCCCATGGGCGGCGTGGGAGCGAGAAGTGCGTCGGCAGCAAAGAGGGGAACGGACATCGATACGAACGCGATCGTCAGGAGCGCACAGATCTTCATGGGAATATCTTCGGCTGTCCGAATCATGCCAGCCACACAAATCTACACCGGTCGCAACTTTGCCAAACAGAATTTTCCCGGAGAGAAACTGTTGCTTTTCGATTGCATCAGCTCACTGTTCTGAACGCCGCGCGGCGTGATACAACAACCGTTTGCCCATGCCAGGTTATTTCAGTCGAGAGCGCTTCGGTTTGCCGCAGGCGATTGGCGCCGTGCTGCTGCTGGCGTTCGTGGCGCAGTGCGCCTGGTTTTGCGCAAAGGCGCCGCTCTCGGATGGCGAAGTGCAATATCTACATCCGGAAGCCATGCAGTCCATGCATGCAGCGGATGCGCCGTCCATTGTCTCTCCGGCGACGCACACGCTTGCGGTAGTTGTAGCAAGCATTCCAGCACCGCAGTGGGCAGACGCAGGAGGACGATTTATCCTGCGATTCCCGTTCCTCCTGATGGCAACGGCCCTGGCAGCTTCGCTATGGTACGTATCCCGGCGACTGTTTGGAAACTCCGGCGGTTACGTCGCGATGGTTCTGTACGTTTTCTCGCCATGGGCGGTGATATACGGGGCTACCATTCAACCTGGCGGTCCGGCTTCGTGGGCAGTATTCGGAATGGTGTTCACCGGAATTGCCGTAGCGCACACACTCTATGCTCCGCGCGAAGTTGTGTTGTGGAACTGGAAGCGCATTCTGTTGCTGGGAATCTCGATCGGACTGGCTGTCGGTTCGATCTTTGCGACCATCCTCCTGGTGCCTGCGACTGCCTTCTTCATTCTTTATCTTGCGCCGCATCGGCGTGGAGCCGCGCTGACGATCCTTGCCGCGGCTTGCGCGTTGGGATTGTTAGTGGCATGGATCCTCTGCGCATTCCATCTGCGCGCACTGCTTCCGGACCAGGCACAGGCAGCCCTGCAGTTTTCACCCAAACTGTACAAGACATGGATCAGCTATTCCCTGGTTGCGCGCTTTCTAGCGGAGATGCCGTCGGTGCTGCTGTTATTCGTTGTAGCCCTCACAGGCTTTGCGGCCTGGCCGAAAACTCGCTATTTCAGCACGACCGCACCGTTGATTGTGTTCGTGCTTCTGGTGTTGCTGGGGATCGGAATGCCGCACCAGGGCGGGATCGACTTCTTCCGCATCGCGCTGCCTTTTGCCTATGTGTTCATCGCGGGAGTCGTTGCCGATCTACTGCAAACCAGGTGGTCTGAGCTGATAACCGCGGTCTTAGCGGCGATACTACTTGCACATGCAGTCTTCAGCGTAGTTGGGCTGGCGAGAATGTAACGGACCACTTTCGCGCTTTCAAGCGCTAGCCTTACGGCTTTCTGTCACAGAAAGGCGCTATTCAGGCCACTCACGGCAGAATCAGGTCGGTTAATAGCAGACGCGTTTCCCGCCTTTATCCCATTGTGTGGGCAGCCAACCTCGGCTGCCCGCACTAGCTCTTCGTCGATACCGACGCTACCCCCGCCGGTTCTTCTTTGCCGGACAACAACTGCCGCAGCACGTACTGCAGAATCCCGCCATGCTTGTAGTAGAGCACTTCCTGCGGGGTGTCGATGCGCAATGTGCACTTAATCTCTCTTATCAATCCGTCCGGTGACTTCGCGCGGACGGTGATCACCGTACCCGGCTTGAAGTTATTCAGGATCGACTCGAGTCCGGTTATCTCGAAAAGTTCTTCGCCGCTCAGACCAAGCGAGTCGGCATCTTCGCCCGACATGAACTGTAGCGGCAGAATGCCCATGCCGACGAGATTTGACCGGTGGATGCGTTCGAAGCTCTCGGCAATCACGGCGCGCACTCCCTGCAGCGCGGGACCTTTGGCGGCCCAGTCACGCGAGGAGCCTGAGCCATATTCTTTGCCTGCCAGAATTACGAGCGGCACTTTTTCGCCGCGATACTTCATGGCCGCTTCGAAGATCGTCATCTCGGCTCCATCAGGCAGGTGACGCGTGTAGCCGCCCTCGCGATTGGGTACCAGCTTGTTGCGCAATCGCGTATTCGCAAATGTCCCGCGCACCATCACCTCGTGATTGCCGCGACGCGATCCGTAGGAGTTGAAGTCCTTCACGGCGACGCCGTGCTCGATCAGATATTTGCCGGCGGGACTGTCAGGCTTGATCGATCCGGCCGGGGAGATGTGGTCGGTAGTGATGCTGTGTCCAAACTTCGCGAGCACGCGCGCGCCCTTGATGTCCTTCACCGGAGGCACCTGGGTCGACATGTCGTCGAAATACGGCGCCTTCTTAATGTACGTGGAGCTATCCTGCCACGCGAAGGTTTCGCCCTTGGGTACGTCGAGACCTCGCCAGAGCGCGTCGCCTTCAAAGACCTCCGCATACGTCTTGCGATACTGCCCGGAATTGATGGCCTGACGAATCGTATCTTCTACTTCCTTTTCAGTTGGCCAGATGTCGCGCAGATAGACCGGGCTCCCATCCTTGCTGATGCCGAGTGGTTCGTTTACTGGATTGAAATCGATCCTGCCGGCGAGCGCAAACGCCACGACGAGCGGCGGCGACATCAAATAGTTCGCGCGCACTTCGGAGTTGATGCGGCCTTCAAAGTTGCGATTGCCCGACAGCACAGAAGCAACAACGAGATCGCTATCGTTCACAACCTGCGAAACCTCCGCGGGCAGCGGACCCGAGTTGCCGATGCAAGTCGTGCATCCGTATCCCACCAGGTTGAACCGCAGTTTCTCAAGATAGGGCGTCAGACCCGCGGCGTCGTAGTACTCAGTAACAACCTTCGAGCCAGGAGCAAGCGACGTCTTCACCCAGGGTGGAGTGGAGAGCCCGCGCTCCACGGCCTTTTTGGCGAGCAGACCGGCGGCAATCATCACCGAAGGATTCGAAGTGTTCGTACAGCTCGTGATCGCCGCGATAACGACGCTTCCATGATGCAGATTCTTGCGAATCTCATCGCCATTGGTGTGGGCAGCATCCGGCTTCGAGCTGGGCTTCATCAGGCCCGGCAATGCTTCGGAAAAGCTCTTGCCGACGGCGCCGAGGTACACGCGATCTTGCGGCCGTTTCGGCCCGGCGACGCTAGGCTCAACCGAGCCGAGATCGAGCTGCAGAATCTTGGTGTAGCTCGCCTCCGGGGAATCAGGCGTGTGGAACATCCCCTGCTCTTTGCAGTAAGCCTCGACGAGCGCGATCTGCTCGGGCGAACGTCCGGTGAGCGCCAGGAACTTCAACGTTTCGGCGTCGATTGGGAAGATACCGCACGTAGCGCCGTACTCAGGCGCCATGTTGCCAATCGTCGCGCGATCAGCGAGCGGCAATGTATGCAGGCCGGGTCCGAAGAACTCGACAAACTTACCGACCACGCCTTCTTTACGCAGCATTTCGGTGATGGTCAGCACAAGGTCGGTGGAGGTCGAACCTTCTCGCAGTGATCCGGAGAGGCGCACACCGATGACTTGCGGGATCAACATCGACACCGGTTGATTCAGCATCGCCGCTTCGGCTTCAATGCCGCCCACGCCCCAGCCGAGCACGCCGAGCCCGTTGATCATTGTCGTATGCGAGTCGGTGCCGACAAGCGTGTCTGGGTACGCAAGCGGATTTCCGCTCGAGCCTTCCTTGCCAATGAAAACCACGCGCGCCAGATATTCCAGATTCACCTGGTGAACGATGCCGGTATCCGGCGGGACAATTGCGAAGTTCTTGAATCCAGTCTGTCCCCAGCGCAGGAATGCGTAGCGCTCCTTGTTGCGCTGGAATTCGAGTTCGGCATTGAGCAGGAAAGCCTTCGGTGTACCGAATTCATCCACCTGCACGGAGTGGTCAATCACCAGTTCCGCTGGCGAAATTGGGTTAATCTTCGCCGGATCGCCGCCCATTCGCTTCATCGCGTCGCGCATCGCGGCGAGGTCGACCACGGCAGGAACGCCGGTGAAGTCCTGCATCAAAACGCGGGCAGGCGTGAAGGCAATCTCCTGAGTAGGAATGCTCGTTGGACTCCACGAAGCAAGCGCGAGGATGTCGTCGCGGCGAACATTGCGTCCGTCTTCAGTGCGCAGCAGATTCTCAAGCAGAATGCGAAGCGAGAAAGGCAGATGCGCGGTGCTCGTCCCCTTCTTATCCAGAGAATCAATTCGATAGATTTCATACTCGCGATTGCCGACACGAAGAGTGGAACGAGCGCCAAAACTATTCATGATGTCCTCTTACCGATTGGATGAACGCAACCCAGTTCTCGATTGGGGAGCAAACGGTCACGCTGACCGTCCCCATAGAACCCAACAGCAGAACCGCAACTTAACAGTGTAAAACAGCAGACAGCAGTTTAGAAATTGCCGCCGAACGCTTGATACAGCAAAAGTCCATTCAGAACCACGATCACTGTCGCCGATATGTAGGCGAGCCAATTTGTACGGCGGCTGTTGACCAGGTCGCCCATCACCTTCGCGCGACGCGTGAGCACAATCAACGGAACCAGCGCGAACGGCAGGGTGAAGCTTAATACAACTTGCGAGAGCACCAGAATCTTCAGTGCATCGAGTTTCAGTCCAATGACAATCAGTGCCGGAAGTACGGTGACGAAGCGCCGAAGGAAGATGCTGAACTTTACTTCCAGAAAGCCCTCAATGATCACCTGACCAGCCATGGTTCCGACCGTCGATGACGATAGCCCTGACAGAAGCAGCGCTAGTCCGAAAGCCCCGGCCGACAGCGAGCCGAGCAGCGGCTTCAATGTCCGATGAGCATCTTCAATGCTCGCGACATGTTGTCCGCTGTGAAAGAAAACCGCGGCGGCCATGATGATCATCGCGGAGTTGATCAGCCAGGCGCCGTTCATAGCGGCGAGCACATCAATGAGTTCGTAACGCGCGTGACGCAGGCGAACGATCCACTGTCCGGTAGCGCACTTGAATTCATCCCCCTGCATGCGCTTTTGCACTAATGCCGAATGCAGATAGACGACGTGGGGCATCACCGTTGCACCGAGCATGCTCACCGCGATATAGATGCTGCTTGAATTGACCCGTGGTACCAGCACGCCGGTTGCGACCTGTGCCCAGTCGGGTTTCGCCAGGAACATTTCGATCGCGTAACAGGCGCCGATACCGAAAACGAACAACATGATGACTTGCTCGAGCGAGCGGTATCCATAGAGTTCAACGGCAAGAATGAGGAACACGAGCACCGCGGTGATCAGCGCTGCGATAAACAAATTGATGTTGAAAAGCAGGTAGAAGCCGAGAGCAGCACCGAGAAATTCCGCGAGATCGGTTGCGGCTGCCGCAAGCTCCGCGGCCATCCAAAGCAGGATCGTCGTTGGCCGCGAAAAATGAGTGCGGCAATTCTGCGGTAGGGAAAGTCCGGTCGCAATACCCAGCTTTGCGGATAGATACTGCACCAGGATGGCCATCGCATTCGACCACAGCAGCACCCACAGCAGGGTATAGCCGAAGCGCGTGCCACCTTCGATGTTGGTGGCGAAGTTGCCGGGATCGATATACGCGATGCTGGCGACGAACGCGGGACCGAAGTAAGACCACAACTCACCACGCTTGTACGCCGGAAGAATCTTAAAGGGACTTGGAGCTTCAGGAGCGAGGGTGACCGCGGCCTTGCCGTTCAGATCCGAATTGGAGGGTTGCGACATCTCTCAGCTCTTCCGCCTTCCATCCTTTTCGGCGATAACCCATACCTGCTCCGCCGCGACTTCCCCAAGGTGCACTTTCCCGGCCTCGGTATCGAGAACCATCGTTTTGTCGCAGTTGCGGTCGAGCACGCGAACCGTGCTCCCTGGACGAATACCGCGTTTATCCAGATATTCGAGCAGCTTGCGATCGTGCTCCGAGGTACTACGAACGCGATAGCTGTGCCCAGCCTCTGCCGACGAGAGCAGTTGCATACCACGCTTGCGTCGCGCGGCAGCCGTCTCGGGCATCACCGGATTTCCATGCGGGCATACCCCGCCTGCCCCCAGCTTGGTTACCAGCTTGGCCTCGAAGTCGGCGGATACGGCATGCTCCAGGCGCTCAGCTTCATCGTGCGTCTTGTACCACTCCATCCCAAACTGCTCGGATAGCATCCGCTCGATCAGGTGATGTCGAACCATCAGACGGCGCGCGATCTGGCGTCCCTCGGTCGTGAGCTGCACGCGGCCGTCAGCCCGTACGGTAGCCAAGCCGTCGCGCTTCAGTCGCCGCAGCGCCATTGAAACCGCCGGTGCGGACACCGAGAGCCGATGCGCCAGCGTGGCAGAGATCACCTGCTGGCCCTCCCCTTCCGCCTCAAGGATCGCCTTGAGGTAGTCCTCCTTGGATCCGGTAATCATGAAACTAGGATTATACCTGATACGTTAACTGCAGTTAATTAGTTGCGAAATGAGTAATAGATGAACGCGAAGACTTTCAGTGTGGCTGGTAGCTCTCCATCATCTGGGCGGCACGGTTGAGGGCATTGGTGAGTTCCGCGATTTGCGCGCGCGTAAGTTCCAAATCGTGGCGTTCGATGGCGTCGTTGATCCCTGGCAAGACAGCCGCAGAGTAAACCTTCAACTCGGAAGGCGCGAAAATCGAGTGCTTGAACCACGGACGCCGTGGCAGGCCATTGGTCAGCAAGAGCGACCGCTCGGTCTGAATGAGTACATGGTTCAGTTGCGCAGGTTTTTTCCCCGACGCCGCCTGCAACGCGACAGTCCGGGCCGCCTGCGTGAAACGAGCGGCGGCGGTATCGATCTCAGCAAAGCTGGGGGCTTGTTCGCCGAAGGCATCACGGCAATTCTTCTCCGCGCTCTTCAAGTCACTGACGATCTCATTCCCATACGATTCGTAGTCGTAAGGCAGGACGTCCGCATCCGCCATCCGTAACACTTCGAGTCCAAAAACACGAGATAGTTCCTGGGAGTAAACAAATGTCGTGTCGCCGAAGCGGCGGAACCAGTCGTAATTGTCGAACGCAGAATGGTAGACGCCGTAATCCCCCGTGGAGCGCACGTCAGTTGATGGAATGCCGAGATGATCGATGAAGGCAGTGTAGTCGGAACCGCTGCCCAGGTCGCCAAGCGCTACGTCGTACCCCCCGCTCGTAGCCGGAGAGTTCATGTGACCGGATCCGCTCCAGCTATCGTAAAGGGTGCCACCCTTAGGGTTCGGCACGCTCCGCGTCACGTCACGCACAAAACGTTTCAGGCTGGGCGTGGCCGAAGCGCGGAAGTTCGGCCCGTACGCTCCTATGTCAGTATTGAAGTACGCAACCGCGCTCTGAAGGTCCGCTTCGTGTTCTTCAGCCCATTCAGTCGAGCCGATCAGGCCCTGTTCTTCGCCATCCCAACTGGCAATGACGATGGTCCGCTTGGGCCGCCACCCAGCTTTGAGCAATTCTCCGACGCCGTGGACAGCCTCCAGCATGGCAACGGTTCCGCTCACGGGATCGACCGCGCCGTAAACCCATGCATCGCGATGATTGCCGGCGATCACCCACTCGTTCGGATACTGCGTCCCAGGGATTTTCCCGATCACATTCCAGATGGACCTATAGGCATATTCCTGCTTCAGGTGCAGTTTCACGCGAACGGGGCCGGGACCCACGTGATAGGTGAAAGGCATAGCGCCCTGCCAGCCGCCTGGACTGGCTTGCCCATTGAGGTGCTCGAGAATGGGCTGCGCGTCGCCAGCGGACAGCGGAGTAACCGGAATGCGCGGAATGTCGGGATTCGATTCTGGAGGAACTCGCTTGGAGAGAGGCAATGATGGAAGCGACGCAAAGCCCGGAGTCGTGGGATCGCCTGGGTGCTCGAATCCATATTCGACCGTTCCGCGCTGGATTGCGCTCGAAGGCCGCCAGGGACCGTTCGGATAAACGTCACCTTTGAAGAAGCCGTCGTCCATCGGATCGGAATACAGAAGGACGGCTGCAGCGCCGCGCTCCTGCGCCAGATAGACTTTCGCACCCCGAAAAATCTCGCCATAACGGATGATCAGAATCTTGCCGCGTACATCAATTCCGAGCTCATGCAGCTTTTCGAAGTCTTCGGGCCGCCCGTAGTTAGCATAGACAACGTCTGCCTCCGCATCGCCCGAAGGCGAGTAGCCACTGAACCCCGGCGAGATGTGGCCCCGATCGCGAACATTGTCACCCTCTACCGCCTCGGGTGTTGGTCCGTGCATGTGGACACCCGCGGGTGCGACCACGTCCACACTGACCTCGGCCGGGTAATTCATCCAGACGCGATATTCGACGATGGATGTATCGAGTCCCGCCTCACGAAACTTGCGGGCGACGTAGTCGGCAGTTTTGCGGTCTTGGGGCGAGCCGGCAGGATGAGGTTCCGAGGCCAGAAACTTCATTTCATCTTCTGCGCGTTGAGGATCGGGTACAGCAAGAAAGAGCTTCTCCCACGCTACCTCGTCAGAAGCATTCTGGAAGCCCGTCAACTCCGCAGGCGATCCGGAGCTCCGCGCTGCCGCGCTGCAAGCAAGCAGGAGAACCATCACCGTGAGCCGCGCGTGTCGACTAGACATCCGAAAAGACAGCCTCAGGGCCGAAATGAAGGGGGAATGGTACCAGAGATTTCGATGCAGGGATGTGGCGAAGAACACGCGTCAGCTATAGTTTCAAAGTAGCCGAATCATGAAGCGATTCCTCCTGCTCATAGTGATCATGCTGGCTGTGTTCGCGTTTCTCGCGGGACGGCTGCTCGTGGTGAACGCGCCAGAGAAGGCCGATGCCATCGTGGTACTCGCAGGAGGTAACGATGACAATCGCTATTACAAGGGACTCGAACTGTTGCGAGCTGGTTATGCGCCTCGAATGTACGTCGACGCGCTGGCCGATGTCCGGAAATACGGTCATCCGGAAACCGAATACGCGCAGAAATTCATAGCCGAATCCGCCGGACCAGATGCTTCCCGCGTCAAGGTGTGTGGAGTCGAGGGTGACTCCACAGTGGCAGAGACCGCCTCAGTCGCACGCTGCCTTCGTGCAGATGGAGCGCATAGTATTCTGCTGGCCACCTCGGACTATCACACACGCCGAGCGCGATCGATCTTCAACAAATTGCTCCCCGGTCATCCGATATCAATCGCCGCCGCTCCCGACGTGCGCTTTGGCACGAAATGGTGGCAGCAGCGCGAATGGGCAAAAACCACGCTGGAAGAATGGGAGAAGCTGGCTTTTTGGGAGCTGATCGAACGGTGGCGAGCCCCGCAACGCTAGTTGCGGGTGCGCTGTAGCTCACGATAGGCTTCGCTCTTCGAAATCCCCATCTCTTTGGCGATCCGTTTGAGCGCCGATTTTTCATCCAGCGCTTCGTTCTGCATTAACGCTTCGAGTTTTTCGCGAATGCTGCTTTTATTCTCCGGCGGAGGTGCTTCGCCGGGTTCGGCGTGCGCGATCAGCAGCGTGATTTCCCCTTTGAGTTCACCGCGCGCTTCGGCTTCGGCGAGAACATGCGCCGCGTTACCGCGGATGAATTCCTCATGCAGCTTAGTAACTTCGCGCGCGATCACAATGTGACGCGATGGACCCAGTACCTCAAGGATGTCCTTCAGCGTTTCCAGTATGCGGTGCGGAGCTTCGTAGAAAATCTGCGTGCGTGGTGACTCGCGAATCGCCTCCAACGCCTTGCGGCGCTGACCTGTCTTGGAGGGGAGGAATCCGCCAAAACGAAAAGTCTCACCCGGAAGACCGCTGGCCACCAGCGCCGAAAGAAACGCCGAGGCACCGGGAATCGGGACGACTGGAATGTGATGGCGGATGGCGAGCGCAATCAGCCGATACCCGGGATCAGAAATCCCCGGCATGCCGGCGTCAGTTACCAGCGCCACGCTCTCACCTTCTTCCATCCGCACGATCAGTTCGGGCGCGCGCGTCATCTCGTTGTGGTCGTGATAGCTGATGGTCGGCGTCGAAATTTCGTAGTGGTTCAGCAGCTTTTGCGTCTGGCGGGTGTCCTCGCAGGCAA
>CAZBCQ010000002.1:0-59911 GCA_964490255.1 uncultured Terriglobales bacterium
CTACTTTCGCGTTCCTGGTCGCAATCGGCGCATGGGCTGCCAATTACTTCAGCGCAATGCATAGGTTTGTGACGCAGTAAGCAACCGCGCGGCTGAAGCCGGCGGCTTTGTAACTAAGCCATGCTAACCAGCAGCACAACTCGCTACGTTTGGCGCGCCTACGGTCGCCCTGCCAGAGATCACTCTGGCAGCGTTGGTATCCGCGTGCGCGGCGTATTGGCACGCGAGACAGCGGAAAACCGATTGCCTGAGACGGTTGCGTTTATCGATGTGTCCACACTCAGCGCACTCGCAGCTGCTGTTCCTCGCGTCCACGGCAACGACGGGAACGCCCGCCAGTTTTGCCTTGTAAGTCAGAAACGCAGCCAACCGCGAAAACGCCCAGCTATGCAGAACGGCACGTTGCTTGCGCCTAGCCCTGATCCGCTCGCGAATGCCGGTCAGTTTTTCGATGGCAATTCCGCGTCCGGTGCGTTTGGCGGTTTCAACGATCTGCTTGGCAATAACGTGATTGGTATGGCGGGCGAAGCGAGCTTCCTTACCAGCCAGTTTCTTCAGACGGCGCTTCGCCGATCTGGTTTGCCTCTTCTGAAGCTTTGCTCGCAAGCGGCGATGCCGATAGCGAACGGATTTCACTTCCGACCCGCTGTACTGGTTTCCGGAGGCGATATTAACCACCCCGAGATCCACCCCTACAAACTCAGTTACCACGGACAGCGGAGCATCGGGCAGCACGCATCCCGCCAGCAAATACCACTCGCCGCGCACGAAGGCGAGATCCGTTTCTCCTTTCCGGTTGGCCAGCAGAGCCCGCTGTCGCTCTCCGCACACGAACGGTATGTTCAGCCTACCTTCGACCGACCAGAGAGAAACCGTCGATGCCTCCAGGTTGTAGGACAGAATGCGCGAATCGTAAGCGGTCGAGCCTGTGGAGCGGAACCTTCGCCGGCTAGTCTTATCCAGCTTGTAGCTGTCGGCAACTTTGGAAATGCAGCGAACGGTAGCCTGCGCGGACAGTCCAAAGTTCTCCCGGGTCTGGCGATAACAAAGACGGTGAATGTCAAACTGGCGGAACGTCTTGGCCTCCCACGCGGCGGCACTGATGGAGTCGCACGCCGCGTTGCACGCAGCCAGCGTACGTGCCAGCGCCGCAGTCTGAGCGACAGACGGGCGAAGTTTGAGTTTAGCCGTCAGGTACATTCAGGGTTCCTATGCCCGCATTCGTATTTCGACTCGGCCAATGAGTACTCCGCGACTGTATTTCGGACACAAGACAAAGTGGTAAGGCAGTCTGGAAACAGAAGCGCGCATGTGCCGGCATCGTCCCAGGCTCACGCTCGAATTGTGCGCTGGTATCAGAGAGCTGGCAACCAAAAACAGAGGCCCAATCCGGAGCAAACGTACCAGGCGAGCAATGCCTTTGCCGCTCTCTACGTCCGCGTTGCTGAAGGCAGTGCTTTCTTGCGCAAAGGAGTCTTATGAACTTGCAACTCATCGGGGTGAATCATCGCAGCGCTCCCGTGGAGATACGGGAACGGTTTGCTATCCCCGAAAAGAAGTTGCCGGAAGCTTTGCAGTCGCTGGTGCACTATCCAGGAGTTCAGGAAGGGCTCATCATTTCCACGTGCAACCGCGTTGAGGTCTTAGCGGGACTGAAGAATGGAGACGCGGATTTGCGGGGCTTCTTACGAGACTATTTCCATATTGACCCTGCTGAATTCGACCAGCATCTTTACGAGTTCCGCGAGCAGGAAGCCGTTCAACATCTTTTCCGAGTCGCTTGTAGCCTCGACTCCATGGTGGTCGGTGAACCACAAATACTTGGGCAGTTGAAAGAAGCCTACGCGGTCGCCCGGGCGGTCGGTGCGGTGCAGTCAAGCCTCGACGCTCTGCTCACGCGGTCCTTCGCCATCGCAAAGAGGATTCGTACCGAAACGGCCATTGCTAGCTCTGCCGTTTCAGTGGCCTCGGTAGCGGTCGATTTGGCAAAGAAGATCTTCGGCGATCTAAAGGGAAAGAACGTCTATCTTGTCGGTGCAGGGAAGATGAGCGAGCTAGCTGCTCGGCACCTGCTGGCCAACGGCGCTGGTTCGATCTTTGTAGCCAATCGCACCTACGATCGAGCTTTGTCCCTGGCCGCGAAGTTCAATGGTCGTGCCCTTCGTTTCGAACAGCTCTACGAGACGGCAGATCAGGCCGACATCATCATTAGCTCTACCGGCGCACCCGTTGCGATCTTCCGCAAAGAGCATGGCGAGCGCTTCATGGCGCGGCGCCGCAACCGTCCGATGTTCTTTATCGATATCGCCGTTCCGCGCGACGTCGATGCTGCCATGAACGACGTCGATGGCGTTTTCGTTTATGACATCGACGACCTCCAGCAGGTCGTCGCCTCTCATCTTTCCGATCGCAAGAAAGAAGCTGCGAAAGCTGAGGACATAGTAAAGATCGAAGTCGAACGCTTTGCCCAGCGCCTGCAGACGCTCGATGTAGTCCCCACGATTCTGTCGTTGCAGGAATATCTCGAGGATATTAGACAGGCAGAAATCGATCGCTACCGCAGTCGACTTGGCCGGGTCTCGTCCGAACAGGAAGCGGCGATCGATGCTATGACACGTGCGATGATCAACAAGATCATGCACACCCCCATCGTTGCCTTGAAGACTGCCGCCAAAGATCCGGAGTCTACGACCGTAATCGACATCATTCGAAAGCTCTTCAATCTGCAGGAAAGAGCCAAGGGGAATTCCGCGGGCGACGGGGGTCAGAACTGATGGCCCGCCTGCGCATCGGATCCCGCGGCTCGCAATTAGCGCTCTGGCAGGCCAATCACATTTCCAAACTCCTGCGCGAGCATGGTCACGAAGTCGAACTCGAAATCATTAAGACGACTGGTGACAAAATTCTCGACGTTGCCCTCGCGAAGGTTGGTACCAAGGGCATGTTCACCAAGGAGATCGAAGAAGCTCTGCTGCAAAGACGCGTCGATCTGGCAGTCCATAGCTTGAAGGACCTGCCTACGGAGCTCACGCCAGAGTTTGAGATTGCAGCGGTTACAGAACGCCAGAACCCGCGCGACGCCTTTCTCTCGCGTCACTTCGATTCCATTGCGGCGCTTCCCGAGGGTGCACGAGTAGGTACGAGCAGCTTGCGTCGACAAGCGCAGCTCAAGGCAATTCGTCCGGATTTGCAGGTATTCCCACTGCGCGGCAACGTCGATACGCGCCTGCGAAAGCTGGAAGAGGGAGAATACGACGCCATCATTCTTGCGTCTGCGGGCCTAAATCGGCTCGGATTAACGCAACGTATTCGCGAAGTCCTTCCGGCCGAGATCATGTGCCCAGCGGCGGGGCAGGGAGCGCTTGGTATTGAGATCCGTGCCGGCGATGCGGAGACGCGTAGGCATCTGGAATTCCTGAACCACGCACCTACGCGTACATCTACTGTTGCTGAACGCGCCTTGCTCAACGAGCTAGGCGGCGGTTGCCAGGTTCCCATTGGCGCTTTCGCTGAGGTTACCGGCAACGAGATCAAACTGGTGGGTGTGGTCGCTCGCCCGGACGGTACGACAGTTATTCGCGAGAGCCGCACCGGAACCGAGCCTCAACAGCTGGGGCAAGAACTGGGCCAGTCGCTCCTAAACAAGGGCGGCCGCGAAATCTTGAACGAAGTCTACGGCGAACCCGCGGCGGCGCCAGCCCAACCTTAGCTTCCGATCTGCAAATTAAACGAAGGCCTTGCAGGTTAAAGCGCTCCCGTCTACGCTACCCTGAATGCCTGAAGCCTTCTCCTTTCGCGACCTCCGCGACCTGTTTGCGAAAGCAAATGAGGAGAAGTCCGGCGATCACCTTGCAGGCTTGGCTGCACGTTCGGAACGCGAGCGAGTCGCCGCGAAGTGCAAACTAGCTGACCTTCCGCTGGCTGACATTGTTCAGAACCCATTGATCGATCCCGATGAAGATGACGTGAGCCGTCTGATACTCGAGACCTTCGACGAACAAGCTTTTCGCGCGCTAAAAGGCATGACGGTCGGAGCCTTTCGCGAATTCATTCTCGATGACGCGACCAGCGAATCCCAGTTGAAACAATTGTGCTGGGCGATAACTCCGGAAATGGCGGCTGCCGTCGCAAAAATCATGAGCAACAAGGATCTGATCCTTGCCGGGGCCAAGATTCGCAACGTAACCAGGTGTCGAAACACAATGGGTGAGGCTGGTGTGCTGGGAATTCGCGTGCAACCGAATCATCCATCTGATGACATCGGCGGCATCTTGCTTTCCGCGTTCGAAGGCCTTCTTTACGGATGTGGCGATGCGGTCATCGGCGTGAACCCCGCGACGGAGTCAGTTGAAACCGTCAGCGCAATTCTGAATGCCCTCAGTCGCTTGATCGAAGCCTACGATGTGCCCACGCAGAGTTGCTGCTTGGCGCATATCACGACGCAGCTTGCTGCACTCCAGACTGGGGTGCCGACAGACTTGTTATTTCAATCGATAGCGGGCACCGAGGCAGCGAACCGAAGTTTCGGGATCACACTGGCGATGTTACGCGAAGGCCGCGATCAGGTGCTTGAACATCATCGGCACCGGAACAACGTCCAATGGACGGGTTCGAACGTGATGTACTTTGAAACGGGGCAGGGTAGTGCTCTCTCCGCAGAAGCACATCATGGTATCGACCAACTTACGTTGGAAGCGAGGGCGTATGGCGTCGCGCGCGTCTTCGATCCATTTCTCGTGAACAGTGTCGTCGGATTTATCGGGCCGGAATACCTCTTCGACGAGCGCCAAATCATCCGTGCCGGTCTGGAAGATCATTTCATGGGCAAGCTTCTAGGGCTTCCCATGGGCTGCGATGTCTGTTACACGAACCATGCTGAAGCAGATCAGAACTCGGCGGACAATTTGCTATTCCTGCTGGCCACTGCTGGATGCAACTACTTCATGGGAGTCCCGTGCAGCGACGATGTGATGCTGAATTATCAGTCCACTAGCTATCACGATGCTCTCGCAGTCCGGCGAATGTACAGACTGCGTCCGGCTCCAGAATTTCTAACTTGGCTGCAAAGAATGGAAATCTATCGTGATGAGCAGCCCGCGCTCATGGATCGCGGCACTCGTTTGCAACTCATGCGCAGCCTTGAATCGTCCCTGGATAGGTTTGAATGACAGTTGACGAAAAAGCTGGATTACTCCCGAGCGACTGGGACGATCTCGTGAAAAAAGTCCGGGCGCGCACCCCGGCACGTATTCTCGAAGGCCGTGTAGGTGCTGCCTATCGAACCGCGACGCAAATGAGCCTGCGCCAATCCCACGCTGATGCCAGAGATGCCGTTCGCACTGATTTGAATATGGTGCAGCAGTTCGGCGCTGAATTCATCGAACGATGGCGGCTTTTCGAAGTATGCACCGAGGCAAGGTCCAAGGATGAATATCTTGTGGAACCGAATTTGGGGAGGACTTTCGGCGAACTAGCACGCTCAGAGCTTCTGATGCGCTGCGCCCGGAACGCCGATTTGCAAATCGTGATTGGCGACGGTCTGTCGGTTACGGCAATCAGGACACAAGTTCCGAAGCTGTTGCCGGCCCTGCACGACGGAGCGAAAGCCCATGGGTGGACATTCGGCGACTTATTCGTCGTCCGCCACTGTCGAGTGGGCATCCTCAATGACATTGGAGATCTGCTCGAGCCGATGGTCACCGTGCTGCTGATCGGAGAACGGCCTGGACTTGCTACTGCCGAGAGTCTGTCAGCTTATTTGGCATATCGCCCACGCCGTGGAAATACCGATGCCGACCGTAATCTGATCTCCAACATCCACGCCCGCGGTGTCATTCCTGAGAACGCAGCCGATCCAGTTTTGGGACTCGCACAGCAGATGATGCTCACAAAAACGAGTGGCACCTGTTTGCGGGTGGCTCTCCGACAATTTGACAAATGAGTTCGGCATTTCGAAGTCACACAGTCCACGGGTCCACAATATGAAGCCCGCAGTCCGCAAAGTCAGTCAGATTCCTGGTTGCGAGTGCGGCTCCACGTATCTGGGCAATGGAGGCGATCTGCGCGTCTGCATGACTGATGGGTTTGCCGAGACTACGTCGTCGTGCAGCTATTTGTGAAAAGGCTCGTGCTGCTTCGCTCTCGAAACCCAGAATCCGGCCTGCCATGTCCTCGTCGAACATTGCCGCAGCTGCAATCAGCAAACTCTCCCGTCGCTTTCCTTTGCTGAGGATTTCAATTCCATAAAAAATCTCTGCCTCAGTGATCGTGGTAGTAAAGAGCTCTGTCGCAGGTTGTTCCGCAACCCATGCCGCGACCTGTGGGGAAGGGTTCGGCCGCATGAGTTCTGACACTACATTGGTGTCTAGAATGATCATTCAAATTCAGGTGTGGGGCGAATAGAATCTCGTCGTGGAAACTGCAACTCGACTCCCCCTAAGCTCGAAAATCTCCGGCGAATTGCTTCCGCCAGATTCCCTTTTGGCTGTGAGGAAGCGCTCAAGGCCGCCCGCAAAATCTCTCGGGCTTCCTCCTCCATGGAGCGACCGTGATGGGCAGCGCGAACCCTCAACCGGTTCTTCGTCTTGTCATCAATTTGTCGAATCGTTAACGTTGCCATACCTGCAATGCTAGCATTGCTAGCAATGCGGGGTCAACCCCCCAATCCAAGCACAATCATAAGAGTGTGATCAGGCAAGTTTCGTGAGGAATCGGATTCAAGTCGACTGCAACTGAACGCTGGCTAAAAAATAGGCTTTGGGTTTTGTTGAACACTGCGGTTCGGCGGTTGAGGGCACCTCTCACTAACGTATTCCAGCAATCGTGACCCTCGACTACAATAAAAAGTTCCTTCCCCTGCGAACACTATTGAGGCGCTCATATTGGCTACCAGTAAGAAATCCGAACATCTGCCGCTCGAAGGCAAGCGAATCATCGTCAGCCGCGCTAAAGATCAAGCCAGTATCCTTTCCGATGCGCTCCGCTCCCTTGGGGCCGGAGTCCTCGAGATTCCGTTCATCGAGATACGTCCGCCGCAGTCCTTCGCCGCTCTCGATAAAGCCATGGTTGGAATCCTCAACTATGACTGGTTGATTCTGACCAGTGTGAATGGCGTCAAGATGTTGTTTGCCCGCATGGCGCAACTTGGCAAGAGCGAAGCTGATCTGCTGCATCTGAAATTGGCCGCGATCGGTCCGGCCACTCGCAAAGCCATCGAGCTACACGGGCTGCCCGTGGACGTCATGGCCGAGGAATATGTGGCAGAATCTCTGGTCAATGCGCTTGAGAACCAGGTTTCGCAGGGTGAGCGCATCCTGTTGGCGCGGGCGAAAGTAGCACGCGACGTGATCCCTGCTTCGCTGCGCGAGCTCGGAGCAAAAGTTGACGTCGTTGAAGCGTATGAGACTGTGCTTCCTGAGTCCTCTCGAAAGCGACTGGAACAGATTCTGTCTGAATCGGAGAAGCCTTACGCGATTACCTTCACGAGTTCGTCGACGGCAAGAAACTTCGTAGACCTGATTGGCGAAGACCGCGCTCGGTCGACTCTTCTCGATGGCGTGAAGCTGGTCTCAATTGGTCCCGTGACCTCGGACACTCTTCGAGAACTCGGTCTGCGTGTCGATGCGGAAGCCAAGGAATACACGATTCCAGGGTTGCTGGAAGCGCTGGTGGAGTCTACGCAATCGTGATTTCTGTCATGGCCTGCTCGTCAACACCTCGTTGTTCTGTACCTTTTGCCTAACGAGTGGCGTCTCGTCTCCAAAAGCGCCGACGCGTCCCAGCACTTGAGTATCGGAGCCGTTGTTTTGACAGCTACAGCGCCTGCATACTCATCGCCAACAGCCAAGTCAATCAGCGACCAGTCGCGGATGTCGATGGCGCGATCCTGCGTTGAGAGCAGTTTCGCAGGCTCGCCCGGAATTACAGCGACAGTAAATTGATCTAGACCGACCGCGAGCCCACCGCCTAGTGCTTTCAGCACGGCCTCCTTGCGACACCAACATGTAAAGAAGCTTTTGCGCTTGACAATATCACTAACCGAGTCGAGGCTGGCCTGCTCTTGCGACGAGAAAAACATCTGCGCGATCGAATGGACCGGCAAATCCGGTCGTATCTTCTCAATGTCGACTCCTACCTCACAGCGCGCTACAGCGAACAGAGCACGATCGTGAGAGTGAGACACGCTGAAGTGGAGGGTGGGACGCGAGTCGGCGCGTAGTTCCGGTTTGCCGTTCACTGAATACGCAAATTGCAAGTCGCGGGGCTCTGCTGCCAGATAGCGCGCCAAAATCGCTCTCAGCGTTCCTCGAGCGATAACAAAACGTCTGCGATCATCTGGAAATCGATAGGTGTCTGCTCGCTCCAGCTCATTCGGAGAGAGCATCGTTGCAATATTGGCCAATCCCGATCTCGAAGCCTCAAGAGAAGCCTTCCAGACG
Source organism: uncultured Terriglobales bacterium (assembly GCA_964490255.1). GTDB lineage: Bacteria > Acidobacteriota > Terriglobia > Terriglobales > Acidobacteriaceae > JAJPJE01. The sequence continues at coordinate 8,439 of CAZBCQ010000002.1, forward strand.
TGCACCTCGTTCGCTTGCAGAACAGGCTGACAGCGCGGGGTTATCCAGCCACTCTCATTCATGACGCGCAACCGCTAGTTTGATGTCTAGGGCTAGTGTCTCTGTTGATTGTCCCAAGCTCCCGCTTTCCTCAAGTCTTGGTTGGCCCCGAATTAAGCGGAAAGCTGAACGGACTTGTGTGAGCTGAAGGCTGTTGACGCGGCACAGCTCCTCCCCTGGCGCCAGGACCAGCAGCAGGTTCAAACGAAGAACCTTCGCGCTGACTCATCGAGTACATGATCAGCTCTACACGGTTCGAAATACCCAGCTTTTCAAAGATCCGGAACAGGTAGTTCTTCACCGTGTGTTCGCTCAGGTGCATTCGCGCGGCAATCTCACGATTACTCAATCCTTCCGCGACCAACGAGACCAGCTGTTGTTGACGTTGACTGAGCAAGTTCTCACCTCGGGCATTTAGCAGATTTGGCGAGATGGAGGTTGAAAGCGCTTCTAGTACATAGCGCATCTGCCGGCTGTTTGCCCACACTTGTCCCGCATGCACGCTGCGAATCGCCTTGTGCAGCAGGTCGATAGCGTCCGTTCGGAACACCGTTCCCAATGCACCTGTCCTGAACGCCGTCACGATCAGATCTTTGTCCGGGGTGTCGAGCACTACAATCGGACGTAGGGCCGGATAGCGGCCTCGGATTTCGCGTAGCACCTTGAACCCAGCCATTGGGCCGTCGCAGAGCGTCGCACTGATCAGAGCAACATCCGGCTGAGACTCTCCGAGCCTGAGAAGAAAGCTGCGACTGTCGATCTCGCATGCCAGAATTTCGATCGAGTTGTCCAGCCGCTTGAGGGCGTCACTTAGTAATTGGCAGGCCAAAACACTGGACTCTGCCAAGAACACACTAATGCGTTCTGTCGACATGTACAGCTCCTTGGCTAGCCAGTGTTATTTGTGATCGAGGTCTTTTTACAAATACGAACTATTGCGGAGCAAGGGAATCCGCGTTGAGTGGCGCGATCCATGCAGATCCTCCTCCTAAAAAGTTAAGCGGGAGAAACGGTTCAACACAGCACACATAAACATCATTCGCATGGCCCCGTCGTGGACGAACCATTTGTTAACAAGACGGATTCAATTCGTGTCGATTCCGTTGGCTCAGTTATCATTTTGCATTTCTCTTCTCCGCATTGAAAATCTTGTACGTAGAACAGTACTAAGGCGGAACGTGAAACGAACGTTTCAGTCCGCGTACGCGGCGCGCCTACCAATGCCAGAAGTGAACCAGAACTCCTCATCCAGGGAGTGAGAGAAACTTTACTCTCACCACGAGCCCCTACCTTCCACTTCAATGCGCGGATACTTCCGCCATCTTGTCACGACAGACCTGCACCACTTAAATTCCGCAGCGGTGAAGTCGTTTTCGACTTGGGCATCCGCAGAACAATCCGTTGCGGCACGACTTCGAAATTGAAAGAGAGCCTCCTGAAAGCGTTAGGTGGCGCTCAAGAAACCAGTACTTCCAGTGAGAAATATGTACTGACAGGGCGAAGCTGTATCCGGCCCTATGGACCGCCGGATTGTGCGCTCTGAGCGGAAGGCTCTTGCAGCGGCTCCTCTCCTTCGAAACGCGGACAGACTGAGTAATGTTTCTGAATTATTACGGATTTCGCGAGCAACCGTTTGGCTTCACACCCGACCCGCGGTTTCTCTTCGGGAGCGAGTCATGCCGCGAAGCCCATGCGTCGCTGCTTTATGCGATCGAAAACAACGTAGGGTTTTCTGCCCTGATTGCCGAACCTGGGATGGGCAAAACTACTTTGCTATTCGATCTTCTCGAGCGACTCAGGGAGACTGCCCGAACTGGGTTTCTTTTCACCACGCAAGACAGCTCTCGCGATCTGCTGCGTTACATCAATCTCGAATTTGAATTGCCCGATTGCGAAGGCGACTCGGTCAGATTCCACGAGCAGTTTAAAGACTTTCTCCTGGCCGAGGCGCGGGGAAACCGGCCAGTCATATTGCTTGTCGACGAGGCTCAGAATCTCGATGACCAATCGCTCGAAGCAATCCGACTGTTGTCTGACTTCGAGATGCCAGGCAAAAAATTGCTTCACGTTTTGTTAGCGGGACAGCCGCAGTTCGCAGAGAAGCTGAGTCAGCAGAGTCTTTCGCAGTTTTTCCAACGAGTAGCGACGGTGACCCGATTGGTGAAATTCACACCGGAAGAGACCACTGCCTATATCGAGCACCATCTCCGGACGGCAGGTTATCGCGGTGCGCCTTTATTTACGTCAGAAGCGCTGGCACGGATCGCCGAAGCAAGCGACGGTATTCCGCGACAGATCAATCGAATCTGCTTTAACGCTCTGTCCATCGCTTGTGCTTTAAGGAGAAGAACTGTCAGCGTCGAGGTCATCACCGAAGTCGAATCAGATCTCGACCTGGGAACGATTTCCACGTCCAGTTCCCCTGCGGGTCAAAAATCGGTAAGAGAATCGCGGCGCCCACAAGCGGATCGTGAGGTCAATGTCGTTGGGGATTTGGAAAGTCTGCGCAACGAGCGTTCGCAATTCCATTCAATGCCGGAGTCGTGGAATACGGGCCCTGTAGTCCCAATGCAATCCCGCGAGCTTTTGCAAGAGTCGCCCCTCTGGAAAGAGTCGGCCGCTGTTGGGCACGACGCCACGCATAAGCCGGCGAACGCGACGCGCACTGCTGACAGTACAGTCGAACGGATTCCGCTCACGACGACTCCAGCCTTGCGTTCGCAAACCTCCAAGTCCACACCACGCTCGATGATGTTGAGAATCATCATTGCGGCTTTGGTTATCGTGGAGCTGGTAATTGCTGTCTTGCTCATTGTGCGCCACGCGCCGACAACTGCTCGGGCAGGCTCGGGCTCAGCGCAGAAAACAGCCAGTCACACCGGACCGCTAAATCCGAGATCCTCACAGGCGGGATCCTCTGTACCCAATCCGCAGTTCCGCACTTTTAGGCCTGCGACGGGTCGAGATTTCAAAGTGGTCGATCTCCCATTTGTTTCGCGTCCATCTAATCGCAGACCACGCCCCGCCATGAGGCAACCGGTTACAACGCCGCCAATTACGTTGTCAGTGCGCCGCAGTTCGATCCCGGGTGCTGCGCAGAAGCCGATAGCGGTTCCCCAGAACGAAGCTCCACCTGCAATCCCATTGGTGTCGTCGCAATCTCCAAAAACACCGCAGTTGGCGTCCTTCCACGCGAATACGCCCGCGCTTTCGCAGCTAACCCTTAGTCGCGGACAAGTCACCGGCGGTACTCCGATCACGGTAGTTCGTCCCAGGTTCCCGGAAAACACGGGAGCCAAGCAGGCAGAAGATACTGTGGTGCTTGATCTCACGGTCGATGAAAGCGGCAACGTTCGAGATGTGCACGTCGTCAGCGGCAGCGGAGAGTTCGTCGCCGCGGCGATCCAAGCAGTACGTAATTGGAAGTACCAGCCTTATGCAGTTGATGGCCAGGCCGTGGAAATGAGTACACGGGTCACCCTGAATTTCCGTCGCACAGAATAAATCAGTGCGGGTTCAAGGCGGTCGAGATGATGCCAAGGCGAAGGGCACGCTTTAAGATCACGGCTCCCGTCGTTTTCCGATGGAGAGACAGTTGCGGAAGTTATGGAAAAGGCGATGGTGTCACACGCGATATTGGGATCGGTGGCATGTTTATCGTGACGAATGGGCCGTTTCCACCAGAGAACGTGAACATTCGCTGTGAAGCCCTGCTGCCGTCGTCAGATCCAAACCATACGAAATGGAAGCTCAGAGTCGCGGGTAGGGTACAGCGTGCAAGCATCCAGTCAGATAACAATCTGATAGCAGGCTTTGCCGTCAGAAGCAGGACTTTCTTACTTTCTCGTGAAGACGCACACAAACTCCACGTCAGCGTCAATTAGAGCACAGCAGAATACATAAGACCGTAACGCGCCAGGTCATCGGATCCCACTGAACCCTTCGAACTTGGTGCATAAGGTTAGAGCTACGCCGATGAAGACAACAGTTGAAAGAAAAGAGAACGATCAGATCAAAACATTCCGGATACGCCAGTACATTCTGAAACCTGCCGTGCTATTGCAGAACAGCATGCCGGCCGCTTTTTTTACCCGTCCGATTCAGCTTGGTATCGATGCTGCGCTTACGACGGTAGCCGTTTACTTAGCGTACCAGTTGCGATTTGACGCGGCTGTCTCGCCGAGCGACCGGCACGTCATGTATTTCTGGATGGCATCATTTCCAGTGCTGCGCATCACCATCATGAGTCTCGCTGGCGTGTACCAGATGACGTGGCGCTATTTCGCGTTGAGCGACTCCGTTAAATTGAGTTTCGCAGCGCTGCTCGGTTCCGCAGTCTTGCTGATTCTGAGACTGGCCCTCTACGGCATACCTATCCTGGCAAATCCAATCAGTGTCATCGTCATTGAAGCGGCTGTCTTCCTCCTGTTGGCAAACACCGTACGCGCTCTGCGTCGCTTGAGTACTGAGGAGGCCGTTTTCTCCACAGGCCAACGCACCAGGGTCCTCCTGGTTGGAGCCGACAATCTTCTTCCCGCTGCCATCCACCAGATTGCCGCCTATGAGAAGCTCGAGGTAGTGGGACTGGTGGTGCCTAACTGCAAAAAGGGTCTTCTCGGTCTGCGAATCGGTGGACATACGGTACTCGGTAATCTGGCACTGCTTTCGGATCTGTTGCATCAGGGCCGTGCAGACCTGGTAATGGTTGCCGATGCGTCTTTAGACCGCATTGGCGATGTACTCGCCATTGCAACCAACTGTGGCGTCGAGGTTCGGCTATTGCCTTCGGCAGCCGATGTGATTCGCGGCGACGTTCGCTTTGTGCCGCCGCCCAAACCGGTCACAGGCGCTGGGCGCGTGTTGGTATTGGGTGGCGCGGGATACCTTGGTTCGACTCTGGTTACGATGCTGCTGGCACGCGGTTACAAGGTACGGGTTCTGGACCGGTTGCTGTTTGGCGCTGAGTCGCTGAGTCCCGTCTCCATGCATCCCAACTTTGATCTGGTGGTCGGAGATGTTCGCGACATCCAGACCGTCGTAGGAGCCATGAAAGGATGCGACGCGGTTATCAATCTCGCCGCCATCGTCGGAGATCCAGCATGCTCAGTTAATAAGCAGCTCTCGCTCGAAGTGAATCGCGCCGCTACCCGAATGCTGATCGATATCTGCAAGGGATACGGCATCAGCCGCTTTATGTTTGCGTCTACCTGCAGTGTCTACGGGGCTGCGGATTATCTGGTTGATGAACTGACCGAGCCAGCTCCGATTTCCGTTTACGCAGAAACGAAAGTGGCGTCCGAAGAATTGCTGATCGAGTCAGCCTCTACAGACTTTCACCCCGTCATCCTTCGTCTCGGTACACTGTTCGGGCTTTCCCCACGCCCTCGCTTTGATCTGGTCGTGAATCTGCTGACCGCACGGGCAGCCACAGCCGGCAAGATCACGGTCTTCAACGGGGAACAGTGGCGGCCATTCCTGCATGTGCATGATGCGGCACGTGCGTTTGTGCTTGCGCTGGAAGCCGATCTCGAAGTGGTTTCGGGCGAGATATTCAACGTCGGCGATTACCGGCTTAATCTGCGGCTCTCCGCTATTTCACAGAAGATCGCTGAAATCATTCCTTCGGTCGATGTCGAACGCGTCGAGAACGGCGACAAGCGGAATTATCGTGCCTCGTTCGACAAAATCCACACGCGTCTAGGCTTCATGTGTGAGAAGACGATTGAGAGTGGGATCCGTGAGATAAGCGAAGCCATCAATTCCCAGCAGATCGTAGATTTTACTGAGTCGCGCTTCAACAATCATCTTACGACACAAGCCTTCGCAGAGAACGACCGAAGTGTTCCCTCAACTATGCGGTTGCTGGCCAAACTCGCGGCTTGAAGCTGCTCTGCAACAAACTGGGAGCCTCAACAGTCTTGAAAGAGCCATCCACAAAAACTCCTGAGCAGCCGTTCCTTCCTTTTGCCGCGGCCTGGTTCGGGCCAGAAGAGAGAGAAGAGCTGCTCTCGGCTTTAGACTCCGGTTGGATCACGACCGGGCCTCGCACCCGCGCGTTCGAGAAGGCGTTCGCTGCGTACGTTGGCGCATCCGAAGGAATTGCGGTGAACTCCTGCACTGCCGCGCTGCATTTGGCATTGGTAGCGCTCAATGTGGGGCCGGGCGATGCCGTAATCACCACGCCATTTACATTTGCTGCCACCGCCAACGTCATCGTTCACCAACGGGCACGTCCGGTATTCGTGGATATCAACCCAGACACGTACAACCTTGATCCGACATCGTTACAGCGTTTTCTGGAAGGGAAGTGCACATGGCGTCCCTCTGATCGGGGACTCTACTTGAAGTCCAGCGGCCAGCGGGTTCGCGCCATCGTCGTCGTACACTATGCCGGCGTGCCGGTGGAGATGGACGAGATCGGCGAGTTGGCGACCCGATTTGAACTGCCGGTTATCGAGGACGCAGCGCACGCTGCCGGTTCGAAGTATCGCGGGCGGAATGTCGGCACACTCGGAAAACTCGCTTGCTTCAGTTTCTACGCTACGAAGAACATGACCACCGCAGAAGGCGGCATGGTGACCACGAATGATGCAGATCTCGCAGAGCGCGTGCGTGTACTGAGTTTGCATGGAATCAGCAAGGATGCGTGGAGGCGTTATAGCTCGGAAGGCACATGGCGCTATGACGTAACCGAGGCCGGTTTCAAATACAACATGACCGACCTTGCGTCGGCACTGGGTCTGCACCAGTTGAGGAAGCTAGACTCGTTTATCGCCCGCCGTGCGTGCTTGGCTGAGCTCTATAACCAGGCGTTCGCCAACCTCGATGGAGTAAAGCTGCCAACCGTCCCACCGCACGTGCAATCGGCGTGGCACCTGTACCCTGTACAGATCGAGTCCGAGTCAGTCACCCGCGATGAAGTTGTAGAGCAGCTTCGACTCCGCAATATCGGCACCAGCGTTCACTTCATTCCGCTGCACTTGACGACTTTTTATCAACGCGCTTTCGGATATAGGACAGGCGACTTTCCCGTCGCGGAGCATGTGTTCGAGCGCATCCTGTCTTTACCCTTGTTCCCCCGGATGCAGGATTCGGATGTGGCGCGCGTCGCCGATGAAATCACATCCATTCTGCAACCAATGCGCCTCGCGCTTGCAAGCTGATGGCTAATACTCTTCAGAGCACTTCGCTGGGGGTCACTCGCAATTCCGAAGTGATTGCCTCCTGGTGCACCTCAAAAGCCAAGCGAGCTTTTGACATAGCCTGCGGCGGCATGCTGCTGTTGGCTTCTTTACCCGTCATGGCTTTTGCCGCGGCACTGATCAAGCTGACATCGCCCGGACCGGTGTTGTTCCGGCAGAAGCGCGTAGGCCAAGGCGGAGTCGAAATCACGTTGTTGAAATTCAGAACCATGATTCACGCCCAATCCAATTCAGGACCAGGCGTTACACGTACCGGAGATCCTCGCATCACCCCGGTCGGTCGCATACTCCGCAACTTAAAAATCGATGAACTTCCCCAATTCATCAATGTCATGCGTGGAGAGATGACCTTGGTCGGGCCGCGCCCCGACCTGGCGAAATACTTGAACAAGATCAGCGACGCGCAGCGCCCGTTCTTTCGCCTTAAGCCCGGAATTACCAGTCCCGCCACACTGACCTTTCGCGATGAAGAGCGGTTGTTGTCGAGAATCCCAGAACAGGAGATTGAGAACGTCTACTGTACGGCGCTGCTTCCGCACAAAATCCACCTGGAGCTCGAGTACGCTGCGCAAGCAACTTTCGCTAGCGATACGAGAGTGCTTTTTCAAACTGCCAGTGCATTGCTCTGGCCCGACCCGCATAAGAGGAAAAACACGAATCCCAATGGACAACAACAAAACGAATGTCAGGCGTCCGGCGAACCGCATGATGCGACGGCGCTCCCATTGAGGTCACGATGAGTAAGAACTATGAGATTCTCAGGCGTGCCCAACTCACACGTGAGCCGCGCCAGCCTATCCTCTCCGACAATACCGATTTCGGGCCCACTCCAATTCTTAGGCCTGCAACGCAGTATCGCGACACGGGCACAAGGTCGGAGTGGCTGCGAGGCATCAGCGTCGTTCGGAAGCACTGGCGCTGGTCCCTCGCTTTTGCTTTGATCGTCACCGTAGCGACAGCAATCACTGTATTTCGAATGACGCCCGTCTATGAGCCATTGGCGAGAATTCAAGTTGACCCGCCCGGGACAGAAACATTTTCGCTCCAAGGGACTGACACGAGAACTGACCCAACCGAATATCTGCAGACGCAAACCAAAGCGTTGCAAGGCGACGGGCTCGCACTGCAGGTTGTTCGAAAATATCGCTTGGACCAACGTCCGGGATTCTTGCCGCCAACTTCCAACCCAGGCGACCAGCATCTGACACCAGATCCTGGCGCGAGCGTAGCGGCGCAAACCGATACCGCCGAATCGGACGACTTATTGCCGTTAGTCAGTAATCGAGAAACCCAAGCTCTGGCGAAACTCCGGGGAGGGCTCCACATCAGCCTTGAAACTGGCAGTCGTCTGATCAAGATTAGCTTTGCGAGCTCAGACCCCAGGATGGCCGCGTTTGTGACTAACGCGGTTGTGCAGGAGTACATCGACAGCAACTACCAGGCGCAGCACGAGGCAATCACTCGATCCACGAATTGGCTATCAAAGCAGCTCGACGACATTCGTCTCAGAATGGAACAGTCGAGCCGTGTGCTGGCGGATTTCCAGAAGAAGAGCGGTGTGATGGAACTGGGGGGCTCACAGAGTTCCTTCGGTGAAAAGATTTCCGAATTAAACAAGCAACTCGCCCTCGCTCAAGCCGACCGCATTCAACTGCAGGCGCTGCTCGCCAAAGTTCGTAACGACCCCACATTGGCAGCACAAGTTAACTCAGAGCCGGTTGTTCAAGAACTTGAAAAGAGATTACGGGCCGCCGAAGTTGAGCTCTCCGAAGCGTCGGTTATTTACGGGAAGAACCACCCAAATGTGCGAAAACTGCAGGCCGAGGTTGACGATCTTCACCAGCAATTAGCGGACAAGCGAAACAGCATTATGTCGAACATCAAAACGGGATATGCGGCAGCGCAGGAGCGCGAGACCCTGCTGAAATCCCAGCTTGCCGATAACTCGGAGGCGCTTACTGCTGTAGCCGAATACGATCAACTGAAGAAAGAAGCGGAGGCGAACGAGGCTCTCTACAACTCTTTGTACTCAAAGATTAAGGAGGCTGGAATCGCCGCTGAGTCGAAGTCGAGCAACATTCGATGGCTCGATCACGCGCGTGTTTTGACCTCACCTACTCGACCGCAGCGCCGATTACTGCTCCTAGCCGGACTTTTAGCAGGACTGCTCGGGGGTGTGCTTGTTGCATTCATTCGAGAGAGTCTGGACGTACGCGTACATTCGCTTGACGACCTTCGCTCCTCAACCGGCCTGACGAAGGTCGTCGTCCTGCCTCGGACAGACACCCAGTTGGGCTTGGGCGCGCGCTTACGCCTGCTTACCCAGGGTGGTTCGGCGAACCCGGAGACCTTCTTACTGGACCGCCCGTACTCTGCGGAGTCGGAAGCCCTCCGAGCGCTGTTTACATCAGTGCGCTTATCATTTTCGGGCGGAGCGCCACGTCTGCTTTTGATTGCTTCCTCGTGTCCTGGCGAAGGCAAAACGACAATTGCTGTGAATCTCTCCATCGCTCTCGCCCGGATGGGAACGACATGCCTCGTGGATGCAGATCTGCGCAAACCATCCGTCGCGGGCGCCTTCGGGGTGAACTTCGACAAATCACTGATCGACGTATTGCGCGATGAAGCAGCGGAAGATGAGGTGCTGCTGCCGGTTCCGGGTGTGCCGAACCTCGCCATCATTCCCGGTGGCCACGGGTGCGAGAACGCCAGCGAGTTGATTGATTCCAAGCAGATGGCTAGCCTGTTGAACGAATTGCGTCACAGGTTTGATTTTGTTCTAGTCGATTCGGTTCCCGTTCTGCCATATGCCGATACTCGCGGGCTTGCAACACTCGTGGATGGTATCGTTTTCGTCTCCCGCTCTGGCGTAACCACGCGCGACGCCCTACAACGCAGTTTGGAACTGCTGGCCGAAGTCCATTCTGCGCCCGTAATCGAGCTCGTGCTGAATGCCGTCGATATGCGCTCGCCTGAATATCGAATCCACTATGGATATGGTCAGCAATATGGATCCTATCACCCGCCGCGACGCGCCTAGTCATCGCCGCCTGCAACCAATTGCGAACAGGTAGTCACGTCATGCAGTCTAACCTTGAAGTATCAGTCATTATTCCGATGCGCAATGAGGGACCGTATATCGGAGCCTGTCTTGATAGCGTGCTTAGGAATAACTTCCCGCAAGCGAACTACGAAATCCTAGTCGTGGACGGACACTCCAGCGATGATTCGGTCGATGTGGTTCGGCGAAAAGCAGCGGAGCGCGGTTGCATACGATTGCTACAGAATCCGCAACGGATTGCGCCGACAGCAATGAACATCGGCATACGACATGCACGCGGACGGTACATCATCCGCATGGATGCGCACTCGCAATATCCATCCGATTACATTCAGAGCTGTATCGACGAACTGGAGCGCACAGGCGCCGGAAATGTAGGTGGCCGCTGGATCACACTGCCGGGCGGCGATTCCGCAGTCGCGAGATCGATAGCTGCGTTTACCCAAATGCGTATAGGCGTAGGCAACGCTGAGTACCGGCTGGGAAAAGGTGACCGGTACGTCGACACGGTGCCCTTCGGCGCCTTTCGCCGCGAGATCTTCGATCAGGTTGGGTTATACCGCGAGGATCTCGTCCGTCATCAGGATTACGAACTAAACGCACGTATTCGCAAAGCCGGATATCCGATCTACCTGTCTTCGAAGATTTCAAATGTCTATTACAACGTCGGCAGCTTTGGGAAATTTATGCGACAAGCATGGATGAATGGACTCTGGAATCCCAGAGCATGGGTCCGTTATCCAGCGAGTTTCTGCTGGCGTCATGCTGCTCCGCTGGCTTTTGCTGGTGGGCTCATCGCGAGCATTCTGTTCGGCGCATGGTTCCATCCATTGCTGTGGGCCGGCCTTGTTGGGTTCGCGGGTTATATGGCTATAGCGATTGGCGCCGCAACTGTCGTTGGAGTGCGACATGGGTTGGACGTCGGACTGTGGATACTACTGTTAATGCCTTCGTACCACTTCGTTTACGGCTTCGCCACGATTATTGGCATGAGCCGAGCCGTTTCCTCGGTGGAGCACACACCTCCACCACGGAAGCAAGCTCCACCACGGAATGAACGCGAGCTGAAATCGGCCTAGGGCGAAACAGATCCGTAATGCTGACACGCGAATCCAGCAAGCCGCTTCAGCCGAGGACGGCTCTTACGAGTCTGTTCGGACTGGTCAAGACTCCTGACGCGAAGCTTGCCCTCGTACTGACGACCTGCGCGGTGGCCCTTGGGGTTGGCATTGCGTTGCGCAATTTGATGGTGGTCTTCGGCATACTCGCGATTCCCGTAGCCTTGCTTGCGCCGGTGCAGGCTGCACTCGGCGTCTACGCCTTGCTGATTCCGTTTGACGCTGTATTCCTTCTGAGCAAGGACCGTTCACTCACGTGGTTGGTTGGTGCCGCTGCGGCAGCGATCTTGCTCGGATACGGGATTGTGGCCGACAGACTTGAATATCCTCCACGCATGGCGCTGTGGTGGGTGATTTTCGCTGCTTGGACCTGCGCGACGACGTTCTGGGCGATTGATCCCTCCGCAAGCATGGAGCGCTTGTCCAGCGTCGCCAGTCTGGCCTTGCTGTACTTGCTAGCTGTGAGCTTTCGTGTCAATCGATCCGAACTTAAGGTGATTGTTTTCCTCCTGGTTCTTGGGGCGGTCGTCGCGTCCGCTTGGGCTTTATTCCAGTTCGCGCAGGGTACGACATTCGAGATGCGGGCCTCTATCTCCTACGGACAGGAAGAAGCGAATCCCAATGACCTGAGTTCCACTCTCTTTTTGCCGTTAGGCATTGTCGTCGCCGCCTTTATGTCCAGCACGGGAATGGCGAAACGCATACTGCTGCTGGTTGCCGCTGGCCTGTTTCTCGCCTGCATCCTGCTGACGATGTCGCGCGGCGGCATGGTCGCTGCGGCATTGCTATTGGCCGTGTGTTGCTACCGTCTACGCGTCCGCTGGCGCATTCTCGTGCCATTGAGCTTAGCGATTGTCCTAATGTCGTTTCTTCCCGAACTGTTTTTCGAACGGCTGCAAGAAACATTCAGCACTCACGGCCAGGGACGCTTCGACATCTGGCTGGTTGGTTGGGAGATGATCAAGCACCACCCTGTTATTGGTGTGGGCTTTGAGAATTTCCGCCTGGCGTACAACGACTTCGCGGAGTTTGCCCCGATATATCGTGGCCTCGAGCGAGCCCCTCACAACATCTACCTGGAGACATGTGCCGAAGGGGGCGTCATTGGACTACTTTTACTCGGCAAGGCCATTTGGTCGCACGTGAGAGCCGTTCCAGCTTCAGCCTTCAGACGCGACTATTTACTGGTCGGCATCGAAGCGGGATGCTGGGCCATGGTGGTCCACAGCATGGTTGCGAACCATCTTTGGCAGAAACAATTCTGGATGTGCTGGATGCTGCTGTTGATGGCACTGAAGACATCGTCGGCCCTAACCAGCAGTGTGCCGGATGCTCGCGTTGCGCATGAACGAGTGCGTTCAGCAATGTGGAACTCTGCAATACGAGTATGAACTCATTCAGCAACGGATTCGCTGCTGCGCGGTTAATGATCAGTTCGAAGATGCGCCTGCGCCAAATGACTACTGCCGAAACACGCCCAGTTCCCGGGACAGTGAATGAAACTGCCGCCGTGAATCAAGGCAAGGCGGGATTTGCGCAGGATTTTGCGAAGCTTGCCGGAGGTACGGCGTCGTCCCAGTTGATTGGAGTCCTGGCAGCTCCATTCATTGCTAGGGTGTTTTCGCCTGCCGATTTCGGGACCTTGGCGGTTTTCGCTGCAGTGGCCGGCACCGTCAGCGTTATCGCCTCGCTGCGCTACGAGCTTGCGATTTTCGTGCCCAAGAGCGACGAAGAGGCGAGTCACGTTTTCTGGCTGTGCCTTGCCTTGGTATTTGCAACTTCCATTCTCACCAGCATCTTCATGCTGCTTGCGGGAAACCTGCTTTGGGCGCGACTGAATTCCCCCGGTCTGCAGGCAATTTGGTACGTGGTCCCGATCAGTATCTTCTTCACAGGCTGGTTTTCCGTGCTGCAAGCATGGAATATGCGTTTACGAAGTTTTGGGCGCTTGTCTGCGCTCGAAGTCGTTTCGCGCCTTGCTACGGTAGGATCGCAAATTGTGGTCGGCCTAATTGGAGCAGCAAGCGCAGAGACGCTGATCCTGACTACCGTGTTCGGTGCTTTCGCCGAAACGTCAATACTGGCGTGGCGAACCTGGCACCAGAGCTCAAGGTTGCTAAAAGCCGGTTTGCGCTGGCAAGCCATATGGTGCGCTGCCAAGCGGTACGCAAGATTCCCCAAGTACACGGCTGGTTCCACCATCCTGAACAACAGCTCGGGCCACCTTCCCGCTGTTCTGATTTCCGCGTTCTTCTCCGTCGCCACAGCGGGACAGTACTCGTTAGGGTATCGCCTTATCAGGGTGCCGGGCCGGTTGATTGGAGCCAACATAACGGCGGCCTTCTTCCCGCGCGCAGCGCAAGCCAGATCGCAGGGCACGTTAGCAAGGGCGGTTGAACTCACCTGGGAATACTTGATCAAGGTGAGTGTTTTTCCTTGTGTCTTGCTGGCAACCGTAGGCAAGGATTTATTTCTGGTGGTTTTTGGACGTCAGTGGGCTGAGGCAGGCGTTTTTTGTCAGTTGCTGAGTGCGTGGTTGTTGGGGTGGTTCATCTCCTCTCCACTAACCAATACTGTCCTTATGGTCCTGGAAGAGCAGGCCATTGAGCTTCGCTTTCAAGCCATCATCTTTGCAAGTCGAGCAGGATCCTTGCTGTTGGGCGGTTTCGCCGGAAGCCCGATGCTGGCGGTGGGCTTGTTCAGTGTCACCGGGATGATCGTGTACGCCGCGTATTCGGTCGTGATCTTCCAGAAATCGCACGCGCGCCCATGGCATGTGTTGAGACCATTACTGTTGAATGTTCTGTACTCCGTGCCGGCAGTTCTGTCGCTGATCGCAATCAAGCACTACACCGATTCTTCACTCATTGTCGTGATCGCGTCTGCAGTGCTACTGATCGGCTATTTCTGCAATTTCTTCCGCGTCGATCCGATCGCTCGCGAACTCGCCAGCAGGTTTGGGCGACGGACCACAGTAGCTGCCGCTTAGTACACCAGCAATGTCAGCCGATGTTCTCCGTATTTTATTCGTGGTTCCAGCGTTGGGCCCTGGCGGCTCAGAGCGAGTTCTGATCAATTTGCTGTCGCGCTTGGATCAGTCCCGCTTCGAGTGCCACGTCGCCAGCTTGCAAGTCGATTGCAAGCGAACACCACCGGCAGATGTTGCCGTTCACGAAATCAATATCCGCAATCTGCCAGGGCACGTCACTGTTCATAGCCTTGGCGTCCGTCGCGCTCGGTTTGCTACACCTGCTGTCGTAAGGCTTTGTCATCGGCTTCAGCCGGATGCAGTGTTCGCAATGTCATCCCACATGAGTTCAGCAGTCCTGGCGGCTCGTCCACTGTTGCCACCTCGTCTCGCCGTGGTGGTTCGTGAAGGTACCAACATAGCTGCTCATGAGCCGAACCGTCTGCTCAGGTATTGCTACCGCTGGTTGTATCGATCGGCCGACGCCGTTGTTTGCCAATCGGACAGCATGAAAGAGCAACTTGCTCGCGCTCTCGACGTGCCACAAGAGAAAATCGTGCGCCTCTACAACCCGGTCGACATTGCGCTGATTTCGGAGTTAGCCGAGCGCTCACCCAGCCCGTTTCGCGGACTTGGTCCGCATTTGGTGTGGGTCGGTCGTCTCTCCAGCGAAAAGGGCATTGACGTACTACTCCGTTTGGTCCTCGTTGTTCGGCAACAGCTGCACGGGGTGAAGTTGACGATCGTCGGTTGTGGCGTTGCCGAGGCAGAGCTGCATGCTTTGAGAACGGAGCTCGACCTCGGCGAGTCCGTGGATATAAGAGGATGGCAAACGAATCCATATCCATTCCTCAAGCATGCCGACGTACTTGTCTTGTCGTCGCGGTACGAGGGATTTCCGAATGTCGCCCTGGAGGCGCTGGCACTGGGTACGGCCGTCGTCACAACCAATTCTTGCGGCGGGCTGCAAGAAATTGCGGAAACGACTTCTCGTATGAGAATCGTTTCGCAAAACACACCGGAGTCGCTGGCCGCGGGGATTCTGGCAACGCTTAAAGAAGGCGGCAATCGCAAAGCCAAATTGGAGCCAGCCTTCGTCAATGCGTTTTCTATCGACAACACCATATCTGCATACGAACGCTTGCTGACGACTTGTACAAAGCGTGCGCAGCCAATCGCACAAAATGCGGTTATAGCAGTGAAGTAGCTGTCGAGCATCCGCGTCCAGAAACTTCGACTTGTTCCGAATATGAGTTTGCCCCCGATACGCGTACTCGCGGTTATTCCCGGCGACGGCAGCGGTACGTCTATGCTGGGTGCCCGAAGGCAAGTTGAGTCACTCGCCGTGGCAAATATCGAAGCTCGTACCTTCTATTTGACATCGCGAACCTCTTTTCGAGCATTGCTACAGTCCTGGCGGGAATTGAAACGGGAAATCCGAACCTTCCAACCTCATGCCGTGCATGCACAGTACGGCACCGTTACGGCGTTGCTCGCAGCATTCGCGCGCGACGAGGTTCCACTGGTGATCACCTTCCAGGGAAGCGATTTGAATCGTCACCGAGACCAGAGTGCGATTCGCGCGGTGCTTGCGCTATTCTTGTCCCAAGTGGCAAGTCTGGCTGCAGCGCAATCAATCTGCGTCAGCGCACAACTACGCGATCGATTGTGGTTCCGGCGTGACCGGGCTTTAGTGTTGATGCCGGGCGTCGATCTCCAGCGATTTCAACCCGTCCCGCGCGACCAAGCGCGGCAGCACCTAGGCTGGACACAGGACGAACGTGTCGTACTCCTCGCAACCGGCTTATATCCGCAGGCGAAGGGAATTGGACTAGTCACCCAGGCCGTCGATCTCGCGCGAGCGAAATTTAGCAACTTGCGGCTGCACGTGCTCAGCACGGCACCGCCCGACACCGTGCCCTTTTTTCTGAATGCGGCGGATTGCCTCGCCATCGCAAGCGACCGTGAAGGATCACCAAACATCGTGAGAGAGGCAATGGCCTGCAACCTTCCGATTGTGTCGGTGGACGTCGGTGACGTTCCAGAACGCCTCAACGGAGTGCATCCATCGCGAATTGTCGGTTATAACGCTCGACAGTTCGCAGATGCCTTAGTCGAAGTTCTCTCGCTCGGTACACGTTCCAATGGGCGCATGATGGTCGCGCAGTATTCTTGGCCTGCCTACGCCGCGCGTTTGCGCTCGTTGTATCTGAACGTCGCCGTCCGACCGATCGCGACTGGGAGCCATGCCGAGACCAACCGCGCCTCGGCCGCATAACTCATCCAGACGTTGGACTGCAGCATGGCTTTACATTCAATGACCTCGGCATATCCCCTTGCGAGCGCGTCTTCGCGTGCGTTGCGAATTGGTGCGTTGCTGGATGACGGTGTACTGCCGGCGTGGATTGGAAGCACGCTAGAGCAGCTGTCCACGGGGAAACAAGTTGAACTGGCTGCAGTCCTCATTAACGTCGGCCACAGCAACCACCGCAAGTGGCATCCGCTCGCCTCTTTTTGCTGGTCAATTGACCGAGCCTTATTTCGCACGAGCGATGACCCAGAGAAGCGCACGAGAACTCTCCCGACACACACAATCACGCTCAACCGCGAGCCCGGCGAATTCGAGTTGTCTCGCATCAAAGCTCTCGATCTCGATCTGCTTCTCTACCTCGGCGCAGAGCAGATGGATGTTGGGCCGCTGCTGGACTGCGCGAAGCACGGTATCTGGTTCTTCGAGTCGAACGTGCCCCAGGATAGTGCCGACTCGCAGTCAGTGCTCTCGTGGTACGGACAACAAAGCCAGCCGGAGCTGGCCTTAAAAGTCCTTCACCCAAGCGGAAACGTTCAGACCCTGTATCGCTCCAGTTTGATGGGGCACAATATCTCACTGCTGCGAACGCGGAACGCCGAAGTAAGTGCGCGATCGTCGATTTTGCTGCGCTGTTTGTCCGATCTTCACGAGCACGGCGTGTCGGCTGTTCACGACCACTCCGATCACAAATCAGTCATCCCAGCCCGGGAAGTGCTCGGCGAACCAAAATCTGCGCAGAGCGGTGTCGCCAACGCCCTACGATGGTTGCCGCGGCTCACTCGGGGCGTAATCAATCATGTGATTCCTCCACGGTGGGTGATCGCATATCGTGATCGATTGTCCAGCCAGGAATTCCGATTTGTTGTGCCGCAGGATGGTCTTAACTACGCCGATCCGTTCGTATTCGAAGATGCAGGTCGCCACTTCATGTTCTTCGAGGCATGGCGTGAGGGGCATAAGGGCGTGATCAGCTGTATCGAGTTGCGCGAAGGCGAGCCGACCAAAGCGGAAACTGTGCTGGAGAGACCCTACCACCTCTCGTACCCCTATGTGTTTCGTTGGCAGAAGGCGATCTACATGATTCCGGAGACAGCCGCCAACGGGACGATCGAGCTTTATCGTGCGATTCGGTTCCCTTATCGTTGGGAACTCGACACAGTTCTCTTATCGAACACCGACGCTGTGGATTCAACCGTCCTGTCACACAACAACAAAGTGTGGTTGTTCACTGCCGGTATCACCGGGCCGGAATTGAGGACGAGCGAACTGTCACTCTTCTTCGCGGACTCCCTGCACGGCCCATGGATACCGCACCCGAGAAACCCAATTGTCTGCGATGTGCACAGCGCGCGACCCGCTGGAGCCCTGTTCTTCGAAAACGGTGTACTGTTCAGGCCGGGACAAGACAGCTCTCAGCAATATGGGTATTCAATTCAGCTGAGCCGCATCGAGACTTTATCTGAGACTGATTACGGGGAGATCCCTGTATCAACGATCCGCCCCGACTGGGCGCCTGGCATGCTTGCCACCCACACTCTTAACCGCGATTCCAGGTTCGAGGTGCGAGATGCACGGCTGTCATTCCGGGCTCTCGCTTCAACATCCGGAGGAAAACGTGAACGCAAACGTTCAGGTACGTATTAACACCAGCGATGTATCTACCGAGCCAGTAACACAAGCCTTACTGAGCCAAGCAGCCAGCGTAGTTGGGTATGCAAGTCTCGATCGCTACCGTGCGCGGGCCAACGCGCTTTTCGCCGGAGTGCCCTTAAGCGGGAAGACATTCCTTGAGGTTGGTTGCGGCAAGGGCGCCTGGGCGATCTGGGCAGCGTTGAATGGCGCTACGCACTGTATTGGGCTCGAGCCGGAAGTTGACGGCTCCACGCCAGGGACGTTAAAGCGTTTCCGCGACAACATCGCAGCCCTGGGGCTCGGCGACATCATCGAGAGCCGGCAGCAGACACTTCAGCAATTCCTCTGTACCGAGACGAACGTCGATGTGGTGATGATGTACAACGTGATCAACCATATCGACGAATTCGCGACTACGCACATGCATGAGGATGAGCGTTTGCAGCAGCCGTACATCGATGTGCTCAAGCAGCTGCGGGCAAGGATGAACAAAAATGGTGCGGTCATCATCGCTGATTGCGGACGCACCAACCTCTGGCCGCAGCTGGGAATGGTGGCGCCGTGGGAGCCGACGATCGAATGGGAAAAACACCAGGATCCGCCGATGTGGACTCGGGTATTCCGCAAGGCGGGCTTCGAGTGCCAATCCTCGCGCTGGTCTCCAATCTACCCATTTGGCGCCTTGTCGGCGAATGCGCTCGTCCAGTACTTGACCAGATCAGTCTTCATCATCACGTACAGGGCGGCATAGCTCCGGCCAAGGACTCTTGCTGACTTCGTTGTAATGCAATCACAAATGACTTCCCACAACTCAGTGGAAAAATATCATCTGGAAGAGCTCAGAATCGCGTGCAGGCGGTGGGATCCGAGATGTGTGTTGCCGGAGATCTCTCCACAGCATAAGCGCATTCTGGATGTGGGCTGCGGTGCGGGTCAAACGCTCATCGGGTGTGGTGTTGACGGTCGACGCTCGTGGGGCGTTGATGTCAGTATCGACGCGCTCCAGTTGGGCAAAAAACTGTCACAGGAAACGAATTTCGTAATGGCCGCCGGTGAAGCCCTCCCGTTTTCAGACAACAGCTTCGACCTGATTATTTCCAGGGTCGCTTTGCCCTACATGCGAATCGCTCTCACGCTTCGCGAAATGGCTCGGGTGCTGCGGCCCGGAGGCAGTCTCTGGCTGACGTTGCACCGGCTCACGTACACAAAGGCTCAACTTCTGAGGGCCGCAACCGAAGCGGACCTGAGAGCGCTGGGCTTTCAAATGTATGTGCTGGCGAATGGATTCTGTCTCCATCTGTTTTCACGGCAAATCCGCTTTCCTTTTACCACTCGGTGCGAGTCGTTTCAAACTGGCAGCGGCATGCGGCGAGTACTTCGCAAGTCCGGTTTTGAGCAGATTCGAATTTACCAGCAGCAACATTTTGTCGTTACAGCTCAAAAGCCTCTGTCCCGCGAGTCAAGTAAGAGTTCTACCGAGAACGATCATCCCCGGTTAAAAGCCTCCGCTTAGAACCTTCGAAGCGGTCTGCGAACCACAGAGAGACACCGCAATGCGAATTCAACTGTCTGTCGTAACGTTGGCGTTTTTCGTATTAGTGATAGCTGCGAGCCCGCAAGAGCGAATCGCCCCCGCCTCGCCTCCGGCGACAAACCCAATCGTGTCGGATCGAACTCCTGCCACGAGCGGGCCCGTAAGCGCGGACAACACTGCGCTGAATTCGGCTAGTGCAAACACTTCTAAACCGTCCGTGGCGGCAAAAGACGCACACAACGCGAGCGATGCCTTGATCATCGGGGCAGGGGACTTGCTTGACGTCAATGTTTTTGGCGCCCCTGACTTCCACCACGAAGTCCGTGTAGCGGAATCAGGGGATGTCTCGCTGCCACTGGTCGGAATCGTGCATGTGGGGGGAACAACGCCGTATCAAGCCGAGCAGATCCTGCGCAAACGTCTGAGCGACGGCGGCTTCTTCAACAATCCCCAGGTTTCCGTCGTCATAAAAGAGTATTCGACTCAAGGCATTTCAGTGATGGGCGAAGTACAGAGGCCAGGCATCTATCCTTTGCTCGGTCCGCGTTCCGTACTCGACGCCATTTCAGCCGCTGGTGGCGCTACGCCGAAAGCAGGGGAAACAGTGTCGGTAACTCATCGGGCGGATCCATTGCAGACCGACGTCGTGAAAATCGGTTCTGCAGGCGGGACTCGGGTCTACCCGGGCGACATAGTGGTCGTCTCCAAAGCCGGAGTGGTTTACGTGATTGGCGATGTTCGGCTGCCCGGCGGATTCGTAATGGAGAACCCCCACCTGACGGTACTGCAGGCTCTCGCGCTGGCTCAAGGCCCGAATCCCACAGCCAAACTGAATGGTGCGAGCCTTATACGCCAAACTGCTCAAGGCCGAACCGAAACGGCCGTTCCGCTGAAAGACATTCTGAGCTCTAAAACTCCGGACTTGCCGATCAAACCTAATGACATCCTCTTCGTTCCTAATAGCGCCGCGAAGTCTGCAGGGAAGCGTAGCCTTGACGCTATCGTTCAGGTCGCGACGGGAATCGCCATCTACCGGCCGTAGCTGGGTCTCGGATTGTCTCTCATGGTTTTGGATTCACAGGTCGCGACCCCGACTTCTGGTGTGATTCAACGCACCTCCTGCCTCCAGAGTGTTAAACGCGACTGGGGTTATGTAGCGTTGATTGCTTTGGCGCTGGCGACTCGAGTGCCCTTGATCGGCAACTTCGAAGGTGAGCCTGATAGCAGCCGGTACGTTACCGGTGTTCATCTCTGGATTGTGGGCGATCGCGGGAATCATCTCGTGTACGAACGGCAGATGTCAGCCGGGTTTTACTGGTTCGCGGCACAACTGGCAAGGCTGGTCGGAGCGTCGGTAGACAACTACTCGCTCATGTTGAACCTGGTGAGCTTGTGCGCAAGCGTGCTGCTGGTTCCGCTTCTTTTTCTACTTAGCCAGCGCGTCGCAGGACGGAGCGCCGCCTTCCTTTGTGCATTCTTGTTTCTGCTCTCACCTGCGGTTTGGTGGATGGGAATCGAGCCACATCCGCAGATCATTTCTCTCTTATTCGTAATGCTGTCCTTGTACGCCTATCTGCGCGGCGTTGTCGATCAGACCTCAACGGCATGGATCGCCGGCAGCATGTTGGCGCTTACCCTGGCTCTCTTGGTCAAGATCGACGCAGTTCTCCTGTTTGGCGCCTTTTTCGGGGTTCTGCTGTTTTTCACCTCGTGGGACCGCATAACCGGAGCTCTGGTTTGGCGCACGTTGGGACTCTTGGCGCTCTCGTCGCTACTCTTTGTGTTACTGCGAGCTGTAATCTTGCGTGGAAGCCTCGTTCAGCTCCAGGCTGAAACAGACCGGGCCGTTTCCGGTTATTGGATCCTGCCTTCAGGTCTGACCGCATTCAAGCAAGCTATACCAACACTGTTGGCACTCGGACCCGTGCTGTTCGTGTTTCTTGTCATTGGCCTCGTACTTTTTTTTGCACGCATGCCCATCTCCCAGTCAGCGCGCTGGTTGATACTGCTGGTCTCGTGCTCGATTCCGGGATGGATCTTCTGGTTTTTGATCAGCGGCAATAATCCACGGCACGTCGCAGTTTTCGGACTACCGTTGATCTGGATTGGCGTGAGCGGATGGATGCGGGCGTTCAGCAGGAGAACCGCGGTAATTGCCGCCGCAGCAGCGGTAGTCCTTAACTTCTTGGCAATACCGGCCAACTCTAGTCCGACAATGCTGATGTCACCGAACGTTGCCGCGAGCGCAGTTCTCTTGCATAAACGTCAGAACGAAATTCGAGCCGTGGCGAAAGCTGCTACCGCTGCCAGCGGCGCGGGATGTTTTCTCGGCACATACACGGTTCCGTACTTCCGTTTGTATGCTCTGCAAGCCAGTCAGGCACTCAAGCCGAGTGTTGAAGAGAATTCATTCGGTTCACTCGTGCGCTCAAACCGCTACTTAATTTCCTGCCCAGGCGTGGTGCCAGGAAGAACTGTGCCCTCTTGTACTCCTGCGTATAGCGTTGAGTTTGCCACCGACGGAACGCACGTTCGATTCTTTGGGAGAGAGCTGTATTCGTCACCGGTGTGGCGCTACCTTTTGCAGGCCGCCGGTGAATCAGCTTACCAATAGCTGTGGATGACAAATTGTCCAAGAGATCTACATCAGTTGGCGCCATGGAAAGCGCCGACATTAATCTCGCTACCGGCTTGGCTCGGATTATTGAGCCAATCTACACTCGGCGCTCCGGTCGTCGTGCCTGTGCTAAGCGCGGGACTGTCTGCGCTCAAACGATAGTCGCCGCTTCCGTCTGGCGCCCAATTCACAAACAACGGATTGGCATTGATGTCGCCCGTATAGCTGAAACCGCCGTCATAGCGCGGACCAGAAATGCTCCAAACGAGATTATTGGCGACAACATTATGCAGGCCATAGTTGTGAATCGAGATTCCATACTTCAAGTACAGCAGTATGTTGTTGGTGATCACGTTGTAGTCGGCGCCGCCACCATCACTGTTGATCCCAATTCCGTAATTGCAGTACCACATTGTGTTGTTCGAGATGGTGCCATACGACGGAATCCCAGGGGTAGTCGCGTAAAAACTGATGCAGTACGCGGAACTGTCATAAACAATATTGTCCACCGCAGTGATGTTGCTTTGGCTGACGTAAATTCCATGGTCCATGTTATTGCTGTGGTCGGGCGTCCCGCAGCGATGCACCCAATTTCCGCGGATCTCCAGGTAGTCTGCGTTGCCCCCGCCCAGCACACACGTACCATTGGCGACATCATGAACGTGGCTGGAGATGAGTCGGTCGCCTCGGCCGCTCAGCTTAATGCCAGCTCCGGTGGAACTCATGTTGGTCGACGACAAGTCGAGGCCCTCGACATCGACGCAAGCGGCCGTGCTCTCCCAAACTTGCGGATCGGCCGTCACCACCTTCGAGTTCCACGTGCGAGTAGCAAGACTGTAATCGCCGACGAAACGCACGCGACTGGCGCAAGTTCCGTTTCCAAAACTCCCTCCGTTACCCGCGAAGACATTGGGAGTTTTGTAGGTTCCCGCTGCGATGTGAACCACCGCGCCGGCTCCAACGGTGTCCGCTGCATGCTGGATCGTGGCCCAGGGATTTTGTGCTGAGCCATCCGCAGAGTCGTTCCCTTGAGGGGAAACGTAGAAATCCTGCGACGCCGTGCTCGGCGACGTCGGCGACGGCGCAGTTGGAGGCGAGGAAGGCGGGGGTGGCGAAGTCGGAACTGACTTCTCTTTCCCCGAATCACCGCAGCTCAATGCGAACACGAGCACAACTTGGCCGAGAAAGAAACCTTGATGGCTCCACCTCCACAAGAGGCGAGGAAATAGATGTCTGGAGCTTTTCATGGAAGCTTGGATGCAGTGTAAAAAAAAGAGGACCGCGCGAGCGGCCCTCTTCAAGGACAGACTAGCGTGTTTTACGGATGCCACTCATAGGCGCCAATGTCGACCGCTGAGCCATAAGGGCGTGCATAGCCGTCAAAGTCAGTGCTTGGTGCGCCTGCACTGGTTCCCGCATCCACCGCAGGACTGGAAGATTGCAGGTGGTAATCGCCGCTTCCATCGATCTGATAGTTCGCAAACTTCGGATCCACGTACGTGATGTTGCTGGATGGGAATCCTCCGTCAGTCAAAGTACTGAAGTTATCGATGATGTTGTTGGATACGATCATGTTCGATCCAAAATTGTAGATCGACATACCATACCCGCCTGACGTGCCGTCGCGGAAGATGTTGTTGGTAACAGTCGCGTAATTGACGCCGCCGCCGTCGTTGTTCAACACCATGCCGCTGTGGCAGCCGAACCCCGTGTTATTCGAAATGGTGTCGTAAACGAGCATGCCCGGATTCAACGAAGCATAGAACTGAATGCAGTACCCGCTGACATCGTAAATCAGGTTGTTGGAAGCGAGATCGTGCGCAGTTCCGAAGTAAATGCCATGGTCGAGGCCAGTAGCGCCGCAACGGTTGATCATGTTGCCGGTCGCTTCCAGATAATTCGCCGTTTGCGATCCCAACACGCAGGAACCATTGTTGACGCCGTGAATATGGTTGCCGATTACCCGATCGCCGTTCCCATCGAGCTTAATGCCGACGCCGACCGTACCCGATTGGGTCGAAGACACGTCCAAGCCGATGACGTCAATACAAGCACCGGTCAAATCCCAGATTGCAGCGTTGGAGGTGACGATCTTGGAATTCCATGTCTTACTCGTAGGATCATAATTTCCCTTGAAGGTGACGCGATTCGAACAGCCGCTGCCGGTGAAGGTTCCACCGTTGTTGCTCATCAATTCCGCAGAACCCTGATTGTAGGTTCCGGGGAGGATGTTGATGGTCCAGCCACCTTGAGCCACGCTCGCTGCATGCTGGATGCTAGCCCAAGGGTGGCAAGCCGAACCATCGTTGGAATCGCTTCCATTGGTGGCCACGTAGTAATTATTGGCCGCGGTGCTGCTGCTAATGCTGACGGACGCCGTTGCCGTAGCGCTGGAATCTGCCGCACTAGTGGCAGTGATGGTTTCCGACGAACTCGCCGGACAAGCTGCCGCGGTGTACAGACCACTCGAAGAAATCGTGCCGACGCTTGCGTTACCGCCGGCGACGCCACCTACTGCCCACTGCACTGCGGTGTTGGTCGTGCCAGTTACGGTTGCGGTGAACTGATAGGTTCCACCGCCCGCCACCGTCGCGCTAGTCGGAGAAATGGAAACGCCAGCCGCCCCAGAGGCTGCTGCAGCAGTGATTTGCACCGTTGCCGTCGCCGACCTGGTTGGATCCGCCAGACTAGTCGCTGTCACAGTTGCGGTGCCGGCGGTAGTGGGAGCCGTATAAACACCGCTGGAGTTGATCGTCCCCACATTAGCGTGCCAGGTCACAGCAGTATTGCTCGTGCCGCTCACTGTCGCTGTGAATTGCTGGGTACCGCCCCCTTGCACGTTCGCGGAAGCCGGAGTAACAGAGACCGAGACTGTTGGCGTGGTGGATGTCACGGACACCGTTGCGATAGCCGACTTCGTGCTGTCTGCCGTGCTCGTGGCCGTGACCGTATAACTGCCGGCCGCGGACGGCGCGGTATAGAGACCGGTGCTGGAGATCGAACCTCCAGTTGCCGACCAGGTGACGGTCGTATCAGACGCGCCACTCACTGTTGCTGAAAATTGCTGAGTGCCTCCGACTTGGAGAGCAACATTGGTCAAATTAAGAGCAATGGAAACGGTTCCGGTAATACTGGCAGCAGTGGTCTGAGCTTTTGCAGTTGTTGCCGCGCCACCGCATCCGGCTTGGAAAGCTACGGTAATGAAAAGAGCGAAGAGTAATAAATAGGGCCGTATCGTTAATGTTTGCATTCCTCATCAATGGTCTGGGGGCTTTCGGTGATAGTAGGGAAGAGCTTCTTCATTCGCCAGCACTCTTTCCGAATGTGCGTGATTTATCCCCGCGTAATAGGCCAGAGACCTTAGCGATTGCACGTTCCTTCTGCTGAAATGCTGATCTTGTTTGTAGTCATTCATTTGCGGCGATTTTACGCAGCGCAATGCATACACAGAAACCCTTTGTCGCGACACCAGCAATGACATCAAAGCTTTTCGGAAAAATGGAAAGTCACAAAAGAAAAGAGGACCGCGTGAGCGGCCCTCTGAAGGAAGAAGTTAGCGTCTTTTTACGGATGCCACTCATAAGCTCCGATGTCGACCGCCGAGCCATAAGGACGTGCATACCCGTCAAAGTCAGTTTTCGGTGCGCCGGCACTGGTTCCTGCATCCACCGCAGGACTCGAGGATTGCAGATGGTAATCGCCAGTGCCGTTGATCTGGTAGTTGACGAATTTCGGATCCACGTACGAGATCATGCTGGACGGGAATCCACCGTCAGTGAGGTAGCTGAAGTTGTCGATGATGTTGTTGGATACGGTCATGTTCGATCCGAAGTTGTAAATGCACATGCCGTATGTGTTGCTACCAACACCGTCGCGGAAGATGTTGTTGGTAACAGTCGCGTAATTGACGCCGCCGCCGTCGTTGTTCAAGACCATGCCGCTGTGACAACCAAATCCCGTGTTGTTCGAAATGGTGTCGTAAACGAGCATGCCGGGATTGAGCGAAGCATAGAACTGAATGCAGTACCCGGTGACGTCGTAAATCAGGTTATTGGACGCAACATCGTGGGCAGTTCCGAAGTAAACGCCATGGTCCAGGCCTGTAGCACCGCAACGGTTGATCAAATTACCATCTGCCTCGAGATAGTTCGCTTGTTGCGAGCCCATCACGCAGGAACCGTTGTTGACGCTGTGAATATGGTTGCCGATTACCCGATCGCCATTGCCGCTGAGCTTAATGCCAACACCGACCGTGCCCGATTGAGTCGAAGAAACATCCAAGCCAATCACGTCAATACAAGCGCCCGTCAATTCCCAGATCGCCGGGTTGGAAGTAACGATCTTCGAATTCCAGGTTTTACTGGCAGGATCGTAATTGCCCTTGAAGGTGACGCGACTGGAGCACCCGCTTCCGGTGAAGGTTCCACCGTTGTTGCTCATCAGTTCCGCAGAGCCCTGATTGTAGGTTCCGGGCAGGATGTTGATGGTCCACCCAGGTTGTGCAACGTTGGCGGCGTGCTGGACGGTAGCCCATGGATGGCAAGCCGAACCGTCATTGGAATCGCTACCGTTCGTAGCTACGTAATAGTTGTTCGAGGCAGTGCTAGTGGTAATGCTGACGCTGGCAGTTGCCTTAGCAGTCGAATCCGCGGCACTCGTAGCGGTGATGGTTTGCGTCGAGTTGGCCGGGCATGACGGAGCGGTATACAGGCCGCCGGAGGAAATCGTGCCAACACTCGCGTTTCCGCCGCTAACGCCAGCTACGGCCCACTGCACCGCCGTGTTGGTGGTGCCAGTTACGGTAGCGGTGAACTGATAGGTTGCACCGCCCGCCACCGTCGCGCTGCTGGGAGAAACTGAGATCCCGGCGCCAGAGGAGGGTGCTGCTGTGACTTGCACAGTTGCCGTCGCGGACTTGGTCGGATCCGCTACGCTGGTGGCTGTCACAGTCGCTGTCGCTGCAGCGCTTGGAGCTTTATAAGCCCCGCTAGTGCTGATTGTTCCGGCGCTAGCTTTCCAGGTCACCGCTGTGTTCGTGCTGCCGCTGACGCTTGCTGTGAACTGCTGTGTACCGCCCGCCTGTATGGTCGCGGAGGCTGGGCTCACCGAAACCGAAACTGCTGGTGCAGCTGATGTCACAGATACCGTTGCCGTCGCAGACTTGGTTGGATCAGCCACGCTGGTAGCGGTCACTGTTGCGGAGCCCGTGGTCGTTGGAGCTGTATAAGCACCGCTGGAGCTGACTGTTCCGGCGCTAGCTTTCCAGGTCACTGCGGTATTCGTCGTGCCACTGACCGCGGCTGTGAACTGCTGATGCGCTCCGGTCTGCAGACTCGCACTCGTCGGTGAGATCGCAATGGACACTGTTTGCGCTGCCGCAACGCCAGTGCCTGAGAGCGGGACCGCAACGGTACGGTTGTAAACGCCCCCTGTTATGGTCAGCGTGGAGTTGTAGGTTGTAGCAGCGTGTGGAGTAAAGGCAACTGTCAGCGTCATGCTCTTGCCTGCCTCCAAAGTGACGGCGCCAGTCCAATTGACGAGCGCGAAATCCGTGCTATCGCTGAGGGTCACGCTTTTCAGGCTCAACGATCTGGATCGATGATTGGTAAGGGTTAAATTCTGCTGGGTCTTCGAACCAACGGTCTGGCTTCCGAAGCTCAATGATGTGGGCGACACCGACAATTGCGAAATACTTGCCATGCACAACGTGCCCGTAAAGATTGCTGTCACCACGCACAACAGCCGTGCGCTTCGCGCGGCGAACCAAAGCTTATTCATTTATGTCGTCTCCAATATGAGAAGTTTCAGCAGCAGCGCTAGCTAAACGAACTGTTTCGAGTGCTGGTTGCTACTGTCGTTCGCAAGTGGCGGCAGGTGCGACCGAGGTGGGTGGCGCACTCGGCGAGAAATGAAAAAGCCGTTTCCGTCGCACACTGAAGAACTCTGTCCTGCATGGCTTCAATCTAGAAGTACGTGAGTAGAACGCACACAGGTCAAAAGCCTTAGTCCAGTTCAGAATTCTTACGGAACGTAATTACAGGTTTCAAAACACCTTGAAGCTTTCAAACACAATCCCCGAGCCAGAGACGGTTCGGACCACGACAACCGAAGCTGAAGCCGGTTCAGCCGTGAAGTCTCCGTGGGAAGGTCGCATTGCCCGGAATATTCGTGCGCGCGAATTCTTCGTATGGTGGTTTGTGGCGCTTGCGATCGGTGTGTGGAGTCTTCATCGTGTGGGCTTCCAGTTGGCGAATGATTCCTATCAATACTTAAGTGTGGCGGAGAACGTGCGAGATCATCGGGCATTCGCCACGTCGCTGGTTCACTTCGACGTTGAGAGATCCACCAGGCAATTGCCTGCCCCAGAAGTGACTTTTCCGGCAGGTTATTCCGTTGCTATTTGGGCAACGTCGTCAGTGTTTCATTGCTCGATGGAAACCGCTGCGGGATCGTTATCGTTCGCCTCGCTCATGTTAGTAATGCCGCTGCTTTGGTATGGAACAGATTTGTTGCGTGTGGGATCAGCTATTACGCGCATCTTGCTGGCGCTCTGGGCATTCAGTTCGCCAGTGCAGGAATTCGCCACAACGGTATCATCCGATGCGCTGTTCACAACCGTGACCTTCACCGGAATTGTCTTATTTGCGAAGGAAGAGGGCCATGGCTCATCGCAACCTGCGTCCGTGTGGCGCTCGGCTGTCGCAGCTCTACTGATCGGGACAGCCTATTGGGTTCGCTACGCGGCTGTACTGCTGATTGCTGGTCTTGCAGTCTATGCTGCCGTGCGAACGCTGTATGACCGTCGACTTCGCCCAGCATTGGCGTTTTCGGTCTGCTTTTCGCTGCTGCCGCCGTCTCTCTACATGCTTCGGAACCGGCTAGTCACGTACGCGTGGACGGGCGACCACACCACTCTCGACTTCAGCACGTCGATTCCATTCTTCTTCAGGGAAACTGCTAGTGCGGCCTACAGGTTAGCAATCGGGAATGTCATGCCGCGTGGCGCGGTGATTGAGCTCATTGTAATTGCGGTCGCACTCACCGGTCTTGTGTGGATATGGGCAACGGGTCGAGGCGGACGCAAGCCACGCAGAATCGATCTGCCCAGCGAAACTTACGCGCGAAGCTTGTTCTTACTCATCATCGTTGGTGTCTATTGCGCGGGTATCATCTTCCTGGCCCTAACGACCAAGATCTCTTACGGCTCGCGGATGTTCCTCCCAGTGTTGCCGGAAATGATGCTCCTCGCCGGTGTCGGCTCACAAATCCTTCTGGACAGCATCGCGCGCGAGCGAAAGCGCACCGCCTACGCCATGGTATTAGTCGCCTTAGTTGCCTACTGCTCGGTGCACACACGAGCCCTGCTGATGCCGGTGCCACCAGCCGAACATCGCAAGTTGGCGCAGGCATTTGCTTTACCCACTGCGGCGGGGATGCCTCTGTCTTCCTGGGTAGCCAATAAGATTGCACCATCTGACCCCGTCATGGCCGCCGATGGACAAGCTACGGGTTACCTTCTTCATCGCCGAACCATTTCACTGGTCGGTCGTGAATATAGCCGCACCACCTGGTCCGAACCTGTCATTCATCAGACCATGCAGACCTTCGGAATCAAGTACCTGTTTCTATATCCAAACGCGCCTTCCAACGTCGTTCCAGCCGAGTATGAGTCGCCATTTCTATCAGGCTTAATGAATGGCAGGACTCCGGGATGGTTAAAGCTCACAGCGGCGAACAGCCGTGTAGAAGTTTTCGAACTGCAGCCATAACGCACAGGGAAGTAGAGGAGACATTTCGTGCCTATCGCATGTTCAATGGGAATCATGGCGCACAACGAAGAAGGCAACATTGGTCGCCTTCTGCAAACGTTGCTTTCGCAGCGCGTTAAAGAAGCGCGCCTGAGCGAAATCATCGTGGTCGCCAGCGGTTGCACCGACGGTACCGAGTCCGTTGTCAGGACCTGGGCGGCCAAAGAGCCGAGGATCCGGTTGGTGGTTCAACCGCGACGAGAGGGTAAGGCCTCGGCCGTCAACCACTTCTTGAGTGAAGCGCGAGAACCAATTGTCGTCTTATGCAGCGCTGACCTGCTGCTTGAATCAGACTCGATCGAGCAATTGGTAAGTCCGTTCGCAGACGCGGAGATCGGCATGACCACAGCTCGACCGGTGCCCGTGAATGAGCCCGGTCAGTTCATGGGTTTCGCGGCTCACTTCCTATGGGATCTTCATCATTTGATCAACATGAAGTCTTTCAAGGCCGGCGAACTTGTTGCATTCCGAAAGATCTTCCACAGGATCCCATACTGTACGGCAGTAGACGAGGCGAGCGTCGAGCCGGTTATACGCGGCCAGGGATATGCGGTGCGTTACGTGCCCTCATCGATTGTCTACAACAAGGGACCAGAAACTGTCCGCGACTTCCTTGCTCAACGCCGCCGTATTTACGCCGGGCATCTTGCGATTCGCGACGCCGTCGGTTACAGCGTCTGCACCATGAGCAGCAGGAAAATACTCGCGCTGGTTTTGCGGAACATGGATTGGCGTCCGCGTGAGTTTGCATGGACATGGGCGGTTGCGGCGCTCGAGGCTTACGGCCGCTGGTTGGGTCGACGCGACTACAACGATCGCCGCGATCACAGTGTCTGGGAAATGGCCACCACCACGAAGCAACTCCAAAGCTCAGTTCCCGGTCGGTTATTCATGAATGCCGATTCCACGAACGCAATCGACCCAACCGATACCGGTGTGGAGCGTGAATTCCGCCACCACGCCGCATGATTCGCCCGCAAATAACGACCTGTAGAAAAGGTGTTCTTATGAATCGCATGGCTGGCGTGCTGGCACGCGTGCCCTTATTCAAGCTTTACCGAACAATTGGATGGCCGCAATTGCTGCCATTGAACCTCACCCTATCGCCGTCTCCGAAGTGCAATTCACGTTGCCTCACGTGCAACATCTGGATGAAACGAGAGAACGAGCTAAGCATTGACGAATGGGATAAGGTCCTGGGCTCACTTGGCAAAGCGCCTTACTGGTTCACGATCAGCGGGGGCGAGCCACTCATGTACCCCCACGTGGTCGAGTTAGCACAGCTGGCGTACAAGCACTGCGGACCCGGCGTTATCAATATTCCAACAAACGCGTTGTTGCCGATTATCCCTGAGCGGGTTGAGCGCATCGCTCGTGCGTGCCCGGAATCGCAGCTGATCATCAACTTGTCGCTTGACGGTGTCGGCGTAAAACACGACCAGATTCGCGGCGTTCCCGGCAATTTCGAGAAATTCGAAAAACGGCTGGAGCAACTACTGGAACTGCGCGGAAAGTTATCCAACCTGACAGTCGGAATCCACTCCGTAGTGTCGGTGTTCAACGTGGCCCATCTCCAAGAGATCATCAACTACGCCGATCAATCGGGTGCCGATCAGTTCATTACCGAAATCGCCGAGCCGCGAGTCGAACTCGACACAGTCGGACTCCCCATTACACCGAGCGCAGAGCAGTACACGAAGGCAATCGACCGGCTCATCGCCTATGTGCAGAGCAGGCAATTCACAGGCATGTCGCGAATCACTGAGGCGCTTCGGGTCGAGTACTACAAGCTGGTCAAACGCATCCTCGAAGAAAAAGACCAGGTGATCGACTGCTACGCGGGATGGGTCAGTGCCCAGATCTATGCCGACGGGACCGTCTGGCCTTGCTGCGTTCGTGCCGACAAGGTTGGGAACCTGCGCGACCATCATTACGATTTCAAAGAGATCTGGTTTGGCGAAAAAATCAAAGAAGTAAGGCGAAGCATCGCCGCCAAGGAGTGCCACTGCCCATTGGCGAACGCTTCCTACACAAATATGTTGCATGACGTCCCCACGCTCGTGCGTCTGGGTGGAGAAGTCTTACGCCCAAGATATGGGCACGCGGCGAATGAGCCAGCAGGGACTGAAGTTGCATCCGATCGCAGCGCAGCCTAGCCGGCAACACGCAGGTACAAAGGGAATGCTATGGCTTTCGACTGGTTAGTCAAATTCCAACAGGAAACCGAAAAACCTCCTGATTACGCAGATCGAGTCCTTTCCGCTTATCAGCTGGGGATGAGGGCAAAAGGTTCTATCGTGGGCGTCACTGTTGAGTGCTCTCCGCAGTGCTGCGAAGCCGCGCGGCAACTTGCTGCCGGTAAGACCTACAAGCCTGATGAGGCGCCTCGACTTCCACTGCCCGGCTGCTCCCAGGGCCGGCACTGCGGTTGCGTTTATCGGCCAGTGATGTCTTATCAGAATCAGACGCGTTAGCGTTCCAGCAGTGAACTCCGATCAAGAGCTTTCACGTTCTCTTCGATCATGCAATCAAACGTGCAGCCGGTTGTACAAGAACCTAGTCGAGCCCACGTCGTGAAAAGCTTACCAAGTCGACTCTACGAACTCACCCGATCCGTCGGGATGAGACACGGCATTACCATGGTGTTCGCTTTGGGGCTCGCGGGCGCATTGGATTACGCCGTTAACGTGCTGGCTGGCCGCTGGCTGGTACCTGTAAGTTACGGTGTCTTCATCGCGGTTGCCGCGCTTTTGCAGATCACGGTTCACCTAACGAATGCGATCCGCAATGTGGTCGCCTTCTACAGCGCGGAAGCCAGTTTGGCGCCTGATTCCTACGACCGTGTGTCGTCCGTCCTGCGCCGATCATGGCGTTGGGGATGGCGCTGGGGCACAATGGCGACCGCAATAATGTTCCTCGGCAGCATTCCCCTCGCCAGACTTCTGCGGCTGCCGAATTCGTTTCCTCTTTGGGCAGCTACGCCCATGGCCCTCGCGCTATTTCTTCGAACCGTGAGCGATGGCACGTTACAAGGGACTCAGACATTCTGGAGGTTGGGTGCAGTTCAGATAATTCAGGCGACCGTGCGTCTGGTGCTTGCTGCTGTGCTGATGTGGATCGGCCTCGGTGCGGTTGGAGCGATTGTTGCATTACCAATCGCCTGCTTCGTTGCTCTCGGTCTCGCTTGCTGGTGGCTCCGGCCGTGGTTTCAGGCTCGAAGCGCTGGAACGGACCGCTCGATCAGCTGGCACTACTCGGTGTACACGTTCCTCGGCCTGGGAGCCTTCGCCGTCCTAACGAACATTGACGCGCTCTTTGTAAAGCGATTCTTCAGCCCAGCGGTCGCCGGCAATTACGGCCCTGTGGTCACGCTCACGAAAGCCGTGCTGTTCATTCCCTTGGCTATCGGGATGGTGGTGTTGCCCAAATCCAGCAGCCTGCAGTCGCAAGGGAAGGACTCGCGCCCGATTCTCGTGGTCGCTCTGCTGGCCGCCCTCCTACCGAGTTTTGCGTTAACCGCTCTGTATGCAATTTCCCCAGCGGCAGTCGTCAAAAGTATCTTCGCCGCCGCGTACGCCGATCCCGGTATTGTTCTGCCCTTTGCGAGTCTGGCAGCGACCATGTATGCGGGCCTCTATATCTGGCTGAACTATGCGCTTTCAGTCGAGCGACCAGCGTTCGTCTACGCTCTGGTCGGCGTGGTCGTTACCCAAGCGCTAGGAATGCGTTTCTTTGGACGATCAAGCCTGGTGAACATGACTCTCGTCATGGTAGTGGCCGGTGTGTTTGGCAATGTTATGGGCTTCCTAACAACCTGGTTTGCCGTTCCTAACGCGCGGCCAGTTCGCATCGAAGCCGCCGCCGATTGAACTGTTAGCTCCCTTTCGAATTCCACGAACGCAACATGAACTTCAACGGCCCACAAATTGCAATTACCGGTGCTACAGGGTTCGTTGGCGGAGCTTTGGCTCGTGCCCTGGCGCAACAAGGTGCGGAAGTTCGCGGACTGGCGCGAGCTACTTCGGACCGCTCCACTCTCAACGGCACACCTGTCTCTTGGCACGTCGGAGATCTCACTTCGGAGATAAACCTCGAGACTTTCCTTGCTGGAGCCGAGTACATCATCCATGCTGCTGGTCGACTAGGACAGCCTGGCGTGCCGGACCGCGAATACTATCTTTGCCACGTGGAGGCAAGCCGCAGACTGTTCGAGGCGGCTTCGCGCATGGACGACCCCCCGCGTATTTTGTATATCAGCAGTCCGGGCGTCCTCGGTCCGACGAACGGACAAGAGGGAAGGGAAGACTCTCCCCTCGCTCCCAGCAACATTTACGAACGCACAAAAGCTGAAGCTGAGGATCTCGCGCGTCATTTCGCTGGCCGCGGTCTGCCAGTGATTATCGTTCGCCCGGAATTCATGTATGGACCGAACGATCGGCACGTTCTGGGTCTGTTCAAAGCAATCGGTCGTGGCCAGTTCTTCTACGTAAGCGGTGGGCGTCATTTTTGCCATCCGACCTTCATCGACGACGCTGTCCGCGGCATGCTGTTGTGCATGTGCCGAGGGCGTGCCGGCGAGACTTACCACATCACCGGTCCACGCCCAGTCACCTTTCGCGAATTCGGCGACACGATTGCCGGCGCAATGGGCGTACGTCCCCCTTGGCTTACGCTGCCCCGCTCAGTTGCGTGGTCGGGAGCAGCCGCTGCTGAACTCTTGTCTCGTATGACGGGCTTGCGCGCTCCGCTCACTCGCTCCGGAGTTGCGTTTTTTAGCGAAGACCGTCGTTTTTCCTGGCAAAAGGCGCATCAAGAACTCGGCTACGTTCCTCAGCACGATTTGAGTTCCGGTGTCGCTCGAACCGTGGAATGGTACCGCCGACATGAATGGATTTGATCAGGCGATCGCTGAACAAGTGCCGCAGCAACGCAGAAGTACCCTTGCGCCCCGCTCAATAAAGTCTCTGTACCCGCTTGCCATCGCCGAAGGTGAGGGCATCGGAACCGCATATGAGTACTTCGCAAAGCGATTGGTTCTCAGACGCTTCTTGAGTCAACTGCCTCGCCCAACGACATTGTTGATCGCAGGCCTTCCCGAGAAATACGGAAGCAGCCTCGACTTCCTTCTGCTTGCAGATGAACTCGATTTAGCCACTCTCGTCGTTGATGAGCGGCCTGCAGCTCTTGAGAAGTTTTGCCACAGCTTTGCGGCTGCACAATCGCGAGGCGAACTGAGCCGGGTTCAACCACAACACCTGTGCGTCCAAGACCTGCTGCACATATCCGAAGTAAAAAGTACCTTTGATCTCTGCCTCTCGTCCGAGGTGCTGCAGCGTTTGCCCGCCGATACGGAGAAGAGCTATCTCGCGCGAATTGCGACATTGTCGCGTGCGTCGGTCATCTTTGCACCTAATGCCGACAACCGCAGCCACACGACGATCAGTGGACTATCCGGAGTGACGCTTGCCGAATTGCTTGCATTAGAAAAGTGGGTCGGAAGCATTTCCGTCTCCGGCTACGTAGACATGCCGCCATTCCCGCCCGGAATCACGCGTTCTGCTGAGCAACGGCAGAAAGCGGCTAGTGGCCTCTTAGAGGCGACGGCCATGTGGGGGTTGGGACAATATGCGCGTTGCGAAGCATTCGTTCCGAAGCCATGGCGGCAGAGCCACGCGCACATAGTTTATGCGTGTGTGAAGGCCCAACAATCCTGACCCAGTCCGCATTGAGCGAACTCCCAACCTTCCCTTTCGCTAAGAACAGCCATGAAACTCAGCGTAATCGCGCCCACGTACAACGAAGCCGCGAACATTGAAAGGCTTATCTCTGAACTCGAGTCCAGTCTACAGGGTTGCGACTACGAGATTGTGATAGCCGACGACAACTCGCCAGACCTGACCTGGGCGCAGGCAGAATCGATCGCCAAAAGTAATCGCCGAGTGCGAACGCTGCGAAGAATGGGCAATCGCGGACTCGGGCCCGCGGTGGTTGACGGGTTCATGTGTGCCACTGGCGATGCCGTCGCGTGTATCGACGCTGACTTGCAGCACGATCCCAGCATTCTGCCAGAAATGTTGAGAGCGCTCCAAAACGGATCGGAAGTCGTGGTCGGCAGCCGCTACGTCGACGGCGGAGGAGTCGCGGACTGGAATTGGGCTCGCCGCCTCATGTCTGTGACAGCGACAAAATTGGCTGACTTGTTCCTTGGCATCGCAGTGCGCGATCCAATGTCGGGATATTTCATGTTGTGGCGAGCGGATTTCTGTCGCATTTGCCCGCACTTAAAACCGGACGGATTCAAAATTCTGCTCGAGATCCTCGCTCAGCTGCGCCCTCATCGCATTCACGAGGTTCCGTACACATTTCGTAACCGTGCTGCCGGAACGTCCAAACTGTCGCGTCGCGTGATCTTCGCCTATTTGTTGCAACTTTCGAGACTCGGCCTCGCCACGCGTGACGCTGGAGCAAGGCCCCAACCGCGACCCTCAACTGTGGGACAACCTGCGCCTCCACCTGCGCAGATTGGGGTTGAGTTAGAGAAGAGACGTCGCGCCGCGTGAAGTCAGAAACTATGTCTTCGAAGAACGTGCTCGGAGAATCACCTCGGAAGATGCTGCTCGCGGTCGGCATGCTACTGCTGTTTAGCATCTACTTCCTTTTCCAGTTTCCTGAGCTTCTGCCAGGCCGCGTGCGATATATCGCCACGTCCGCACTCAGCCTGCTGCTGATGGGACTGCTCGTACTCGTTTGTTTCGAAGGCCTGCGGGTCCGTCTATATCAGACAATTACTCACGACCCCGAGAAACTCGGACGCCGGTGCCTGCTGTTCTTGATTTTCTCGCTTGCCAGTCTTACGCATTTCAATGTCCTAATCCACTTCCCGGCGCGCATTATCAGCCTGCCGCTCAGCACACCAAACATTGTCCTGTGGGCACTCCTGTCACTCGCGACTGTGGCAATGTTCGCAAAAGTGCCGCGAAACGATACGCCCCTATACCTTCTGGCACTGCTCTGGGGTGTGCTTTTACGGGTGCTTGCATTACATCTGGTGCCGTTCGACCCGGAATCCGCAGACATGTTATCCGCGGTCGAAAAAGCGTGCGGATCGTTGCTCCATGGGATCAACCCATACGGTCAGACTTATTTCGTCAATCCGACGCACTCGTTTCCGTTGGTCTACTTCCCATTACTCTGGTTGCCCTATCTGCCTTTCAAGGCACTGGCCGTCGACATTCGTTGGTTCAACCTGATCGCCCAAGTTACCCTGTTCGCATTCTCATGGTTCGTCATCGGACGGAACAACCGCAAATTCACTCCCAGCCTGCTGCTGATCCTCCTGATCTTGTTGCCCGATACCATTGTGAGTTTCTTCTATCGCCAGATGTCGCACTATTGGCTGCTGGGGGCCGTGTACCTCTGGTCCGTGTGGCGCGAGCGCTGGAACGCGGCCTTGCTGTCTGTCTCCGGACTGCTGTTGATGCGCATCACAGCGCTCACCAGCGTCTGGCTCTATCTGATCTACGTCTGGAAGCGCAAAGGCACGCGCATAGCAGCTATGCACGCAGCCGTAGTCGCCGCGGTTACGATGGCGGGGTTTCTGCCGTTCAGTAGTGTCGGTTTAGCACGGTTTAAGTTCTTGTTCTTTGATTCGTTCAGGGCCTCTATGACGACCATTGGATGGCAAGTGCCGCTGTCCAACCTGGCTATCGGAGGCGCTCTCGAAGCGGTTGGCCTGACTCGATTCATCCTGCCGCTACAGGTCGGTGGTATCTTTCTCATTGGGGCTCTTTACTTTATTTCGCGCGATCGGTCCTTTCGGACCTTTGCGGGACTGACAATCTTCGCCGATGCCTATTTCATTTGGGTTTCCGGGTTTGTGTTTGTGTACTACTGGTTCTTCCCATTGGTACTGCTGTCCACGCTCTACTTTATCGAATCGCGCGAAACGCCAGCGGTTGTAAGAGGGAATGAGCAACTGCATGCGGCGCCGCATCCCGATCAGGTGGAGCACTCAATCGCGGCACGATATTAACTGTCGAGCAGCCACACAGAAGTATCCGCAGACAAGAATCTGGAGACCCTTAATGAATGCTTTATCGAGCCAGCTTGGCTCGTCAACCCAAGTAAACGGCACCGGTACAAAGCCTACCAAGGCTCCCAAAATGAGGGAGGCGCGGTTTGAAGATCAGCCGCAGATCGACAATCTCAAGTACCAGTTTGGGCTAACCACTCGAGGCTGGGCAGAATGCCAGCATCTTTGGATCACGAATCCCGCCTATCAGCGCTTCAACGGCGAGTGGCCGACTGGGTGGGTCTTAGAGGTACAGGACCGTATCGTCGGTCACCTCGGAAATGTCCCAACCTGTTACGAGTTCCGTGGCGAGACCCTCGTTGCGGGAAGCGGCCGTGGCTGGGTAGTACTTCCCGAATACCGAGGGTTCGCTGTGTTGTTACTGAACCAGTATCTGACACAAGATCGGGCCGACTTTGTGCTTAGCAATACTGTGAATCTGGAATCTTTCAACGTTCACATGGCGTTGGGCTCGCTTAAAGTGCCAGGTGGACCGTGGGACGAGTCGCCCGCTTGGATCACCAGCTATTCAGATTTCACCGCTGACTGGATTGGCCGCAAAAAGCCCTCAATGCCGAAAGTAGCCTCTTACCCTGCTGCGTTAGCTCTCTGGTCGAAGGATTTTCGGAACCGTGCTCGCGTTACAAGCCGCGCGTCATCCGCACAATCGGTCGAAATCTGCACTGTGTTCGACGACCGCTTTGACGACTTTTGGAACGAATTGCGAGTCGAGTATCCGGACAAACTGCTGGCCGAACGCAACAGGTCCACTTTGCAGTGGCACTTCGAGTACGCCACAAATCAGAACAGGGTCTGGGTTCTAACTCTCGCTAACTCGGGACGGCTGCGTGCCTACGCCGTTCTGCTGCTCGAGAAGAGCAAGCCCGGAGAGGCTACCCGGCGCATGATACTTGCGGATTTCCAGACGCTGGATGAAGGCGAGAAACCGTTCTTCGCCGTCTTGGCAAACGCCCTTGACCTCTGCCGTAAGCTCAAAATTCACCTACTGCTGACTCCTGGGCAAAGTGCGAGCGGAACTGATTTCAGCACTCTCGCTCCTTACCACGTTCGACAGCCAAACTGGGTTTTTGTCTACAAAGCCATACATCCGGACCTGACCGAAGCTCTAACTGATTCCTCTGTCTGGTGTCCTTCGTTCTACGACGCCGACGCAAGCATGTAAAGCAATTCACAAACGGAGTAGTTATGTTGAACCAAGAGACAGTCCCCAACCGAGAAGCTTCTTCCCCCGTCACCCTAGCGGGACCCGCTCTGGACCAAACGGAACCTGTTTTTCGGATCGTATCGACGCATGCAGCACGCGCGCCGCAATCCCCGGCGGTTCTGTGCGGCGATCTCACATTGAGTTATCGCGAACTGGAAGACCGAAGCAACCGGCTTGCGCTGTACTTTTCATCCTGTGGTATTGGGCTTGAGCATTTGGTTGCATTGTGGCTACCACGTTCGCCTTGGCTTATGGTTGCTGCACTCGCGGCACATAAAGCTGGTGCGGCATATCTGCCGCTCGATCCGATGAACCCGCAGGATCGACTACACTTCATGGTTCACGATTCCGAGGCCAAACTCGTGATCACGGAATCAGCGCTTGCCAGCAGCGTACAGTCCGTTAGGTGCCCAGTCCTTTGCATCGACAAATCGTGGGAGAAGATCTCGAAGTTCGACGCGCAGGCACCCGACATTGACGTCGCTGCCGAGAACCTCGCTTACGTCATCTATACCTCCGGTTCCACTGGAGCGCCGAAGGGTGTGGAACTCACGCATTCGAACCTCGCGAACCTCGTCCTCTGGCACCACCGAGCGTTTGGGATCAGTCCCGCCGACCGCGCCAGCCACTTGGCTGGTCTCGGATTCGATGCCTCCGTCTGGGAAACTTGGCCCTATTTAGCGGCAGGCGCCAGTTTGCATTTGGCGCCGCAGGGGACGCTCGACAGTCCCGAGCAGCTTCGCGATTGGCTCGTTCGTACCCAGATCACTGTCAGCTTCGTACCAACACCAATGGCGGAAGGCCTGCTTCGCACTGATTGGGCTGCCGAGACGAAGCTCCGCCTGCTGCTTACGGGCGGGGATGTGCTGCGTGTACGACCTCGCCACGGACTTCCTTTTGAGACCGTAAACAACTACGGCCCCACCGAGTGCGCCGTAGTCTCCACTTCCGGCACGGTCGAGCCGAGCTCTGCTGAATGCGACCTGCCTCCTATTGGCTCGCCGATTGACAACTCCCAAGTCTATGTTCTTGATGGCTCGCTTCGGCCCGTTCCAGAAGGCGTCCCCGGTGAGTTGTACATAGGCGGCGCGAACGTAGGTCGCGGCTACCGCAAGCGCCCCGACCTGACGGCACGGACTTTTGTACAGAATCCGTTCGATCCCGGAACCAGGATGTATAAAACCGGAGATCTGGGATGCTACCGTCGGGACGGGCAAATTACGTTTCGAGGCCGAGTCGACAATCAGATCAAGATACGCGGCTATCGCATCGAACCCGACGAGATCGCGGCAGTTCTGAATCAACATCCGGCCATTAGGGCAAGCGTTGTTGTCTCCACTGAACACAATGACAGCGGCGCGAGATTGCTGGCGTATATTGTCGCGACTACTCGTCCGACTCGCAGCGACTTGCAGGATTTCGTTCGCAGGGGTTTGCCAGACTACATGGTCCCTTCCATTTTCGTGCTGTTATCTAAGTTGCCGATGACCTCCAATGGGAAGGTAGATGTGGCCGCGCTTCCCGCACCATCCGAGGCCAACACGGTTCAGGAATCGTCCGCTGAGCCGACATCGGCGATCGAGAAGCAGTTGACGAGCATGCTCGGCGGCCTGCTTGGTATTGCTCACGTCAAGCCGGAAGAAAATTTCTTTCTGCTCGGAGGCCACTCGCTTATGGGCACCCAACTCATAGCGCGCGTTCGCGAAATATTTCAAGTGGAGGTCCCATTGCGAACCCTCTTTGAGCACCCGACGGCGGCTGGGCTCGCCGAGGAGGTTGAGCGGCGCCTAAATGCCAAAGCCGAGTACCAAAGTAGACGTGCTGCATGACAGAGATTCGCAGAGTGCGGCAAGCTCGCTGTGTTTTCGTTTGAGAGCAGCACAACCTTGCCGTACGTCTCGGATACAAATTGTGAAGTGCGAAATGTTTGTTCTGTTTGGCGAATAACAATTCGGGATGAAGTTAACCCTTATGTTACCAATAACGGAAAGCACATCAACGCGCGTCCCAGAGCTCAGCCTTTATCACCTGCTTGATCCTGCAGTGCTGGCGGATCCGTATCCACTCTATCGAAGGCTGCGCACGGAAGATCCCGTACATTGGGACCACTATCTGAAAGCGTGGGTGGTAACGCGCTATGCAGACGTGATCACTGTGTTACACCGCTTTTCTGCTGCTCGCACCCCAACCCCAGAACAGTTGAGCGCGATGGATCTGGATGCTCTGAACCCGATTGCGCAGGTCATGGTGAAACAGATGCTGTTCATGGACCCGCCTTCGCACAGTCGGCTTCGAGGGCTCGCATCTCAGGCATTCACGCCGCGCCGGGTTGCGGTACTCCGGTCGCACATTCAGCAGATTTGCGACAACCTTCTCGACCGTGTCGCCGATGCAGGCGA
Organism: uncultured Terriglobales bacterium; assembly: GCA_964490255.1. Taxonomy (GTDB): domain Bacteria; phylum Acidobacteriota; class Terriglobia; order Terriglobales; family Acidobacteriaceae; genus JAJPJE01. The sequence continues at coordinate 50,424 of CAZBCQ010000002.1, forward strand.
AATGGACGTTATCTCCGACTTGGCTGCACCCTTGCCGGCAATCGTCACAGCGGAGATGTTAGGGGTACCTACGAGCGACCACGAACAGCTGAAGACCTGGTCGGCGGACTTTGCCATGATGCTTGGGAACTTTCAGCACAATCCCGACCACGTTCAGAAAGTGCTCAGCAGCACGGCGGAGATGACCAGCTATTTTCGTGACGCTATTCGTGACCAGCGCCGCTCTCCCCGCGAAGGGCTTATCCACGCGTTTCTAACAGCCGAGATGAATGGTGATCGCCTGTCTGATGACGAAGTGATCGCGAACGTGATCGTGACGATGGTCGGTGGTCAGGAAACCACCACGAACCTAATCGGCAACGGACTGCTGACGTTGTTGCGCCATCCTGACGAGCTATCCAGGCTGCGCGCCAACCTCGACCTGATCCCTTCGGCCGTGGAAGAATTGCTTCGGTATGACAGTCCAAGCCAACACACGGCTCGTCTCGCGCCCGACGACATCGTACTCGGCGGCAAGTTGATTCGAAAGCGGCAAGCAGTAATCGCGGTCATGGCCGCGGCGAACCGGGACCCAGAGCGGTTTCCCGACCCTGACCGCGTAGACTTGGCGCGCGAAGACAATCGTCACGTTGCGTTCGGTTGGGCGGCGCATTTCTGCTTCGGAGCACCTCTGGCGCGGACTGAAGGGCAGGTGGCCTTTGGGAGCATGCTTCGCCGGTTCTCCGACATTCAATTGAAACCTGGGCCCATTACCTGGCGCACGAATCTCGGCCTTCGCGGTCTGGTTTCGCTGCCGGTCGCCTTCTCAAAAATGAGAGACGCGTGCAGGCAGGAATGACCGCGCTGCCTGACTGATGGGCAGAGCCGCCCGACGCCGCGGAATTTCGGCTTTGTCCCATGCAGAACCTGACTGCCGTACCGGAACCAATCCCGGAAGCAACACGGGACCAATTCAGTAAAACTGAGTTGCCCACTTACGTTGTGCTCTTTGCGCTCGCCTTGGCAGCATGCGTCGCTGTACTTCCTTGCATGCTATCGGGCTATTCCGAAGGCCATGATTTCACCTTTCACGTGACTGCATGGATCGACATCGCACAGCAGTTTCGACAAGGCACGCTGCTGCCGCAGTGGTCTCCCACGATGAACTTTGGCTTGGGTTCGCCGCGCTTCATCTTTTACCCGCCGCTTGCCCTCATGTTGGGAGGAGTCATCGCCCGCATTTTGCCGATACAGATTGCCATCGGTGCGTATGCGTGGCTTTTGTTCCTGATCGCCGGATTGTCGATGTACTGGTTTGCTCGCGACCTGCTTCCACGACAGTGGGCGTTGCTGACGGCAATCTTGTACATGTTGAATCCGTACTTCACAGCAACCATGTATGCGCGGGCCGCTTTTGCCGAAGTCCTCGCCGAGGCGCTCTTTCCCTTCCTGATTTGGAGCCTCTGGCGCGCCGCACAAGGCAGCTCATCAGGCGTCTTCCTTGCCTCGCTTGTGATGGGCGCTATTTGGCTCTGCAGTATTCCCGCGGGCTTCTTCGTCGCGTACGCTGCAATGTTCCTCGGAGTGTTGTTCGCATGGCGCATGCGATCATGGTCCGTACTCATAAGGATCAGCACGGCCGTATTCCTCAGCGCCGGCGTGATCATGTTCTATTTGTACCCGGCGATTAAGGAGACGGCTTTCATTCACGTCTCCGACGTGTTCCGCGATCCCACCGAGAACTTCATATTCCGACGCACGATGAAAGACTTTTTCATTTTTGGCCTTGGCGCGGCCGCCGTGATCCAGGCCTTTTTCGCCGGTTCAGCGCTGCTGCACCTCCGTAAGCGTCAGTCTCTGAGCGCTCTCATGGAAGCGCTGGGCGTCGTGGCGGTCCTATCGGTTCTGACGATGTTGCCCATCAGCGCACCGTTCTGGCGCGTGCTGCCCGGAGCGCATTACATGCAGTTCCCCTGGCGTGCATCATTTCTGCCCGCATTCGCATTCGCCTTTTGTACCGCATCTCTCCTCTGGCGCGCTTCCAAACGAGAAATCATCTGGGGCTGGCTGGCGATCGCGATCGTGCTCGGGTCCAGTGCGGTCATCGCTGTTTATCACTACCGAGTCTCTGCGCGAATGAACGTCGCCTCTCTAGCGAATGGCGTTCCCGTGGACCGGCTAACAGTGCTGACTCCCCGAGGATACTTTCCTGCCACGGCACGATTTCCTAAGCGGCCCCCGGCCCTTGCCGAACTCACTCCGGTTGCGGATGCCGCTCCTGGCGGAGTAACGATCCACGTTTCGGAATCGCTTGCGACGAAGAAGTCTTTCGACATCTACGCCTCCGCGCCAGTGTGGCTTAAAGTGCGCCTGTTTGCGTATCCGCGCTGGCACGCGGAAATCCATGGCGCGCAAATACCCACCAGAATTGACGCATCAGGATTGCTTGAAGTGCAGGCACCTGCGGGCCAGAACCGGATCGAGCTCGTTTTCGAGCGCTCGCCCTATCTTCGTTCTGGCATCTTGTTATCGTTACTTTCCGTCGGACTGCTGGCTGGATTCTGTCTAGTCGATCGCAGGCTGCGAAACGCAAGCTTTCCTGGCTTGTCCTAACAGCGGCAGCTGATCGAAATTCGAAGTAACCTCGCGTCCGCCCCGCACCTTGGGCGGTCGTCGTGTTTTTGGGCACGAACAGGAACGTTCACTGCATCACTTCACAGCCGCATCCTGGTGATGGCACCTGTACCTTCAGGAAATCGGAGACACGTTTGAAGTAGTCGAGCGTGTTCTCCATGCGTCCGAACACGTGTCCTTCATCTTCATAGACTTTCAGTTGCACCGTGCCACCATTCTTCTTGATCGCTTCCGCAACCTGCTGAGCTTCGCTCTTCGGACAGCGCGGATCGTTCCCGCCCGCAACAATCAGCAATGGCGCTTTGATCTGCTTGATGAAGTTCACCGGCGACCGGTCTTCCCATAGCGATTTGTTCTTCGCCGGATCGCCCATGGTGGCATAGTCAATCTCGCGCAGGAGTGGATCTTCGTTCTGCACTTCGGTGAACCAGTTGACGAAGGGAACTACCGCGACTCCGGCCGCCCACAGCTCGGGAGCCTTCGTCACTCCCATCATCGTCAAGTATCCGCCATAGCTGCGTCCCATCAGAACGAGCTTTTTCGGATTCACATACTCATTCTGTTTGATGAAATCCGCGGCGGAGACCACATCCTGCAAATCGCCTCCACCCATGTCAAACAGATTGGCTTCCTGGAATTGCTTCCCGTAGCCCGTCGATCCGCGGTAGTTGGGAGCGATCACGATGTAGCCCTGGTTCACGATGTACTGCACGAACGGACTAAATGAGTTGTCGAACTGCGACGCCGGACCGCCATGCACGTACACCAACGCGGGATACTGGCCGTTTTTAATGATGTTGTGCGGCATGTATACGAGCGCAGAAATCTGGTATTTGCCGTCGCGGCTCGGATAGTGCACCAAGTTAGGCGCGACCATGTCTTCCCGCCGCAGACCGGCAACCATGGAATCCGTGAGTTGATGTGCGTGCCGAGTCGCCAGCGTGTACGTCCACAAATCACCGGGCGAACCTGGCCCACTGTACTTGAATAACAGTTGCTTTCCATCTTTCGTGAAGGCGGTGTTCGATCCCGCGAGTGAATTCACGCCGACCTTTAAGGGAAGCGCCTGCGCATGCTTCGTGGCAATGTCATAGAGGACGATGGTCTGATTGCCGTCCAGATTCGTTGTCCAGGTGAGCTGCTTGCCAGTGGGTGAAAAGTCTCCGGCGCTTGCTTCCGACTTCTCTTTGGTGAGCCACTGGATCTTTTTCGTGGAGATGTCGAGCAGCCCGATGTTCTGATACCCGTTCTCCGCGTCAGAGGAAATCAGCAGGTTCTTCCCATCCGGAGACCACGACGACGCCGAGTAGAGATGTTCACCGGTGTGCGGGGTCAGGTTCGTCGATTTCCCCGTTTCTACATCGACCACGAATACATTCGAATCTTTTCCGGTCGCCTGCGATTGGGAGTAAGCGATTTGCTTGCCGTCCGGCGACCAGATCGGCGCGGAATTGAAACGATCTTTAGGAGTATCGGTAGTCAGCTTGCGGACCCGGCGCGTCAAAATATCAAGCGTCGCAATTTCGGCGTTCGACGCATCTTTAGGTCGGACTGTGATCGCCAGCAGACGCCCATGCGGCTGCCATGTGGGCGATTCCTCTGAAATCTCCGGCGAGTTCGTCAGATTTACCACGTCGCCATTCTTCGGCGAAACCACAAAGATGTCCCACTGCTCGTTACCATCCTTGTCGGACTGAAACGCGATCCACTGTCCATCCGGTGACCAGGCCGGATCCGTCTGCCGCTGATCGCTGATCGTGAGTTGTCGCGGCCACCCGCCCGCAGCCGGAACCACCCACAAATTGTTCCTTCCGCTGATATTCGTGACTAACACGACGCTCTTGCCATCGGGAGACCAGGAACTGCCGCCCACGGTGCGCGTCATGAAGAACTTGCTGAGGTCGTAGTTCGTCAGATCCGGCACATTCGTACTCACCAGAGCCTTTGGATCGGTAATCGCCTTGGGAGCCGTCGGCGGCTGCTGCGCGAACGACACAGCGGCCAGAAGAGCAGGGAAGAGGAAAGCGAGTAATCGGCGCATCAGGTCCTCAGAAAATGATCCCTTATTGTAAATGTCCGGTTGTGCTCTCGTTTCACGTTCGCGTTTCACGTTCAAGTCTGCTGCCCGTCGCGTGATGTCGAGCGAGGGCGCGGCTCTCGGACAAATACATAGATACTTCCGGTTCGCTGCGCGAACCGTCAGCATGACATCTGGCGGGGGACGCTTCCAGCAGGCTCCGCATAGCTTCGCGTATGCCGGCAGCCGCATTTCGCTCGATCAAGACATCGACATAGCTGATTCCCTCCATAAGACGTCCTGAAGCCACGAGTCATGGTGACGCCTCGCATAGCGAGGCGGAATCCATCTATGCATTTGGTTTTGGGTGCTCCGCTTCAGATTTGGGGCTGGGTAGCATGTCGAGCGGTGGAGGGATTTCGGAGTATCCCGGAGGTTCGTTGCGCGGGGCGGGGAAGAGTCTTTCGTTTTCTTCTGGCGTGAAGGCATCTGGAGCATCTTCGCGCAGCTTTTCGAGAAGGATTTGCGCGAGAGACTTATGGCCGTTGTCCTCTTCGTCTTCTTCTGGCTCGGGAGGCGGAGGAGGGTAGACGTCGCGCTGTTTGGCGCAAGCCGGAAAGAAGGCTAGGGTGGGGCACCCACTGGCATGAAACGGCGGGGGCAACCGCCGCCACTCGAGGGCGAGTGGGCTCCGTCAGACTGCAGATCCCTCGCTCGCTGCGCGGGCTCGTGATGACAATAAGAGCGGCTGTAGTGCGTGAAGCGGCTACTTACTTCGCGTTCTTATGGATCTCCACCGTGCTCCAGGTCTTGTCCGCCGCGTGGCATAGGTTTTCCAGCGGACAATCCGCGCACTTGGGATTGCGTGCCACGCAAAGCGCTCGGCCATGCAGGATGATCTCGTGCGAGAATACGATCCACTTGTCACGTGGAATCACCTTCATCAGATCCTGTTCGATGTTTTTGGGGTCGTCGGATTTGGTCAGTTCCAGACGTCGCGAGATGCGATGCACGTGTGTATCGACCACGACGCCTTCAGCTTTGTGAAACCAAGTCCCGAGGACTACGTTCGCCGTTTTTCGGGCAACTCCCGGCAGCGAGAGAATTGTCTCCATGTCGTCCGGAACCTGGCCTCCGAAGTCGCTGACGATCTTTTTCGCCGCGCCCACAAGCGACTTGGATTTGTTGCGGAAGAAGCCAGTGGATTTGATATCGGCTTCAAGCTGTTCCGGCTTGAGTGCCGCGAAATCCTGCACGCTCGGATACTTTCGGAACAGCTCCGGCGTGGTCATATTCACACGTACATCGGTGCATTGTGCCGAAAGAATCGTCGCGACCAGCAGTTCCCAAGCGTTGTGATGGTGCAATGCACACGTCGCGCCAGGGTACGTCGCTTCCAGGCGCTTCAGGATTTCGGCCACACGCTCGGGCGCCAGCGGATTGTAGCCAGCGGGGGCCTTTCCGGCCTTCGCCGCTGTAGTCGCAACGACCTTTTTCTTGGATTTCACTTCAGGCAATGCGGTGCGCTTTGGACGCCCACCATCCTTCGGCAGCTTCGTCGAGCGCAATTCCACCTTCCGCGCTGCTCCTTGGCGTCCCGGTTTCGCTGGCTGTCGAGGAATCACTCCGCGTGTCATTAGCCTAGCCGCTCCAGCATGTCCGGAATCGAAGTGCGAATGCAGGTGAATTTCGGACTATCGACAGCGACGTAGTTGTAGTTGTCGATCTCACGGATTCTCATCGCCGTCTCAATCACCTCCTGAGGGCGGTCGGCTTCAACGGCGATCACAAACTCCTGGTCATCAATCCCAAGCGAGTACATGGTATGCATGTGAATCCCGGACATCTCATCGACCACTCTCATTAGCTCGTTGACCATGCGCTGGCGGTCCTCAAACGGAAGCTGGTACCAGGTGTGAGTCTTGGTGTACGGATAGACCATGATGTACTTGTGATTACCTGGACGAATATAGCCACGCAGCGGAGCGGGATTGTTCTCCTCATGGCCGATGAGATATTCGGAACGCCGGGTCATAGCCAGAAACGAATGCGTGACAGAAAGGTACGCTCCCATCGCGCTCTTCATCATGTCGGAATGCGCGGAACTGAGGCAATCAAGCGAATAGCAGATTCGCCACAGAAGCATGTCGCAGTCTGCGCGCAATCCCATGGTGGAATAACTCAGGATGCGCATTTCATTATTCGCCCAGCGCTCCAGCACTCGCTGGAACTCCTGCTTCTGCTCCACGCGCTCGACGATCGGCAATTGGCGCCATTCTGGATTGACGCGGAGAAAGCTGAAACTTACGATTTGACAACGCGATTCGACTCTGTCGGGCATGTTTTTGGATCCCTTGAGGGATTTTACTCAAACTCTGGTTTAGTGGTGCAGCCCAGCTAGAACATATTGTCAACGTTACCAAATGGAAACTGGCCACTGCGTTCGATTGACGGCCACCAACCCGAACATTAACCTGTGAACATGGCCGTTAAGGCAATTCAGCTCGGACAGGTTTGGCGCAACGAGGCGGATGCACAGAACTACCTTGTTACTAAGGTCTACAGCGAGGTGTTCACGCAATTTGCCATGCTTCGCAAGGCCGATAGCACCGCCGCCAGTGCCGGCTCCATTCGTATCAAGGTTCAGAAAACCAACGAAGGCGTCACCCTGCCCGGTTACGTTTTCACACAAGATTCGGATACATTCTGAGATCATCAGGGAGCACGTCCTAAGAATCGATGATCTCGCGAATAATCTCTGTCCTTAGTGTGTACATCGTCGCCGTCATCTCGAAAGCGGGATACGGTGGCATTCTGCTGCTCATGGCCATCGAGTCAGCGTGCATACCGCTGCCTTCGGAAGTCATCATGCCGTTTTCGGGCTATCTGGTTCATACCGGGCGCTTCAGCCTCTTCTGGGTAGCGACCGCGGGCGCACTGGGCTGCAACCTGGGCTCATTCGTTGCTTATTACGTCGGGTACTACGGTGGGCGACCCCTGGTCGAGCGCTACGGTTCGTTCCTCCTGCTCAGCCATAAGGAACTCGATTGGGCCGATCATTTCTTCGCCCGCTATGGTGATCGCACGGTCTTCATTAGCCGCCTGTTGCCGGTGATCCGAACGTTCATTGCGCTGCCTGCCGGGATCGCGCGCATGCCGCAATGGCGCTTCCACGTGTACACATTTGTGGGATCGTGGCCCTGGTGCCTGGCTCTCGCCTACATAGGGATGCGGTTGGGCGAGAAGTGGGATACCGATCCGCGCCTGAAGGTTTGGTTCCATCGCTTCGACGCGGTGATCGCGCTGGTTCTGGTAGCGGGGATCGTGTGGTTTGTCTGGTCACGCTGGCAGCATCGAATACGGGCTGCGGAGGGATGACGTTTTGCTTACGGCGGGACAGCGTAATGCGTGCAGCGTAACGGAGCGGATTGAAAAAAGGGCTCGACCATTGCGGCCGAGCCGACGAACAAGATAAGAAAGCGGATGATAAGCGCTTTTAAGCTCCTACTTCTTGAGCCGCCGGCGCAGCATCCCCGCCATGCCCGTAAGACCTGTACCCAACAGGAGCATTGACGAGGGTTCAGGTACGGCGCTGATATTTACAGTGTTGTTGGCCGTTCCGGCGCCGGACATGGTCACGATGTACTGAACCGTTTCTGAGTACGGGCCGTTACCGAGTGATCCCACTGAGTTCTGTGAGTAAGTACTTCCTTGACCTGTGAACGTCTGGGTTCCCAGAAGGGTTCCAGTTCCGAAAATTGCGTTCGTTGCGTCCACATAGGTATTTTCGGTTACCGAAACGACTCTGCCGCTGAACACGTTCGTCGTGAATCCGCTTAGCAGTTCGTTGTCGGGAATGGGCGTAGTCAGATCCGACTGGGTAATCCAAATACTCAAAGTACCTGCGGTTGAACCGCTTGTGTTCACCGAGGTGGTTTGAAAGTTAGGTTCATCAACGAACGGGAACCCGGTTGCGGTAACCTGGTTCAGTGTAAAGGTTCCGTAATTCCCTCCATACACCAATGAGCCTGTACTAGAACTCGCTGCCGTCCAGATGTTCCCACTGTTGTAGCCCGATTCCTGCAAGCCGAGCGTGATCGTGTCGGCCTTGCTCGCTGGCACAATCGCGAGAACAACCGCAAATGCCACCAGTAATCGGACTAAGGAAAGAGCCCTTGTCATGTTGTTTCTCCTAGGAAAAACAGCCCAAATGCACACATCTGTATTCGGGCCTGCACCATTGAGGAGGCAAGTATTATGCCAAGATTAAAGGAGCCTAAAGGCAATGAAATCAGTCGATTGACTCTGTCACGCTTGCAGGAAGTGCAAAGCTCTGCACACTGGGAGAAACGTTTGTGTCACCAGTTCGGACCTAGCTGAGTTGGAATTCCACAATCTCAGTGCGAAATTGAGTTATTTCGCAGGTCGATTAATCGCGAAACGACTTATTTCGGTTGCTCTTCGGGAGACAGTTTGGCGGGGGCTTCAGCCGGTTTGTCTGGAGTTCTCAGTGGCTGGGCGCTGTTCCAGATAGCGCGATAGATCCTCCAGGCTCCGTCCGGCTGCTTCTTCAGGACGCGCATCACGTTGTAGGTGGTATCGATCTCCGGGCCGGGATTCATGGGACTGATTCGTGTTTGGACCGTGCCGTATTCGTAGGCGTAGTCGCTCACGATCCGCACCTCCTGCCAGGACTGCTCGTAGCCAAGAATCTGAAAGTTCTCCATGGCTTCTGCCTCCTGCTCGAGATAGGCCCGATTGGCTTCCAGGCCGTTGATAGCAGCGTGTCCCGGGGGCATGGAGACGATCTCGGGATCAAAGAGCAGCTCAAGCGCTTTGGTGTCGAGCGCGAGATTCG
>CAZBCQ010000003.1:0-6554 GCA_964490255.1 uncultured Terriglobales bacterium
AACTGACGCGCTCATGTCTTCTACAGATTGAGCAACTCAATCCGTTGCTCAATGCGTTCATAACGATCACGGCCGAGAGTGCCCTCGAACAGGCGCGCCAAGCTGAAAGCGAGATTCGCGCCGGCAGGTACCGCGGCCCTTTGCATGGGATTCCGCTCGCGCTCAAGGATCTGGTCGACACTGCTGGCGTGCGAACTACAGCTGCCAGTCTTTTGTTCGAGAAGCGCGTTCCGGCCGAAGATGCATTCATCGTGAAGCGCTTGAAAGCCGCTGGTGCCGTTTTGCTCGGCAAACTCAACCTGCATGAGTTCGCCTATGGCGGCAGCGGGATCATCGGCGCATTCGATATCGCCCACAATCCCTGGGACGCGGAGCGAATCACCGGAGGGTCTTCTTCGGGATCAGCGGCAGCTGTGGCTGCGGGCCTCTGTCTGGGTGCGATCGGCACCGACACGGCTGGCTCGATTCGCCTCCCAGCTTCGTTCTGCGGGATTACCGGATTCAAACCGACTTTCGGGCTGGTCAGTGCGCATGGCGTGGTCCCGCTGGCGCCTTCGTACGATCACGTTGGTCCCATGGCGAAAACAGCCGGGGATTGCGCACTAGTGCTTGATGCCATTGCTGCCTATGACTCATGGGATCCAAACAGCAGTACGGTGCAGAGCGCCGGCTATGCAAAGGCGCTGACCGAAAAGCCAGTGCAACTTCGGGTGGGAATTCCCGATCAATTCTTCCTCGACGACCTCGACCCAGAAGTCGCAACCGGATTCGAGGACGCGATCAGAGTGGCCAGCGAATATGCGTCCGACGTGAAGAAGATCCCCATTGCAATCGACACGGACCGCACCGTGCACGTCTACGAGGCATACCAATATCACGCAAAATATCTGCCCGGATCGGCTAACAACTACCAACCGGAAACACTACGCCGGATCATGGCAGGAGAGAAAGTCAGCGCTGAAGAATATCAACTCAAGAAAGCACAACTGCTCGACCTGCGCCGAAAGGCCGCACAACTCTTCCATGACGTTGATCTCATCCTCACGCCAACCGTGCCGCTTCTCCCACCCACGATCCAGGAACTGCAGGCGCATCCCGAACAGCTTCGCCCAACCGAAATCATGATGCTGCGCAATACTCGGCCATTCAATGTACTCGGGCTTCCATCAATTTCGATTCCGTGCGGCTTCTCAAAGACTGGCCTGCCGATCGGATTACAGATCTCAGGCCCGGCGCACGAAGACGCGCTTGTTTTGCGATTCGCGCATGGCTTCCAGCAAGCAACCGACTGGCACCAGCGAAAGCTAAAGGCAAGCCGCTGATCTACGCAGATGAACACTGATTTAGAGCGGAATCAATTCCGCGTATCTGCGGAAATCAGCGGCTAAACGAACGTCCTTCCGCCACCTTCGCCAGGTAGCGATCCACGCAGTCATCGAACAACTTCGCCAACGCGCGCGTGACCTCGCCCTCTTGTGGAAACTCGCGTTGCTCAATGTGGCTTACAGGCTGGACCTGTCTCGTTGTCGAAGTGATGAAGACTTCGTCGGAGTCGAGAAACTCTTCCAGTCCCATCACGTGCTCGCTGATCGTAATGCCGATTCGTTCCGAGTCTTCGAGCAGAATCTGTCGCGACACTCCGGCAAGACAGCCGCTGCTCAGCGGCGGGGTGAGAACGCTTCCTGCCTTCACGCAGAACAGATTTCCAGCGGTGCACTCGGCGACCTCATCGCGCTCATTCACGAGCACCATGTCTTCGAATCCACGTGCATGCGCCTGCTCCACCAGCCAAACGTTCGGCAGCCATGAGGTGACCTTCGTTCCCGCCAGTGGATGCGCGGCATGTCTTGCGTTAAGCTGCACTCCCAACTTCACTGGCCCGACTCGCAGCGGCAGGTCAGTCGTATACATGATCAGATCAACGGTCGGCATCTGCTCGCGGCTGCTCCAGATTCCGATCTTGTTGTACACGAGATAAATGCGCGCACAACCGTCCACCACTTCGTTGGCACGCAGCAATTGCATCAGGAACTCATGCACCTGTGCTTCGCTCTGCTCAATTGGCAAGTCAATGCGACGGGCGTCCGTCGTCAACCGCTTCCAATGGCGCTCGAACGCAAACGGCTGTCCTTCATAAATTCGGATCGTAGTGAACACGCCCCAGCCATTCAGGAGCCCTGCCTGACCTGGAGAAAGCCGCACCTGCTCCAGCGGAAGCAAGCTGTCGTTATGAAAAACAAACTTATGCATAGTGCCGTCCTGCCTTATATTGCGGTTCGAAATCCAATCGCTTACACCATCGCGCCGATATAATTCCGCTACAACTCTCGATCTCGTGCCGCCAATCGTAACTGCTAAGCATCTTTTCTTAAAATCGCTGCTTGACGGGAGCCCGCGAATTAAGGCTTAATTAATGGATATTACGTATGTCAACCCGCTGTCAGATTCGGACAACAGTTGCACGCCGCCGGCCGGCTTTGGCCATGAGCATGCACATGTGTACCTATCGTCCAACTGGCAATGGGTTTCAGACGAGCTAATTCCTAGCACTCATTTATAAGCTCAAGCGCAACCCATCGCCAGTTATACCCGCGATGGGTTTTTTGTTTATCGGCTAGAAAAAAGGAACAGGGGGAGCCGTTGAGTACGCAAGCACAACCGGAATTGGATCGGACGTCGGCGAAGTCAGTAGCGTGTAGAGTGGCGGTGCTCGGGTTTGGAACCGTAGGCCGCGCGGTAGTCGAGATCCTTTCCTACCGCCAGTCTTCGCCCGTGAAGCTCACGCACATCTTCAATCGCAACGTGGCCTCGAAGCATGTTTCCTGGGTTCCCAAGGACGTGCGCTGGACCGAGAGTATTGATGATGTCCTCGCCTCCGATGTCGACGTGGTCATAGAGTTGATGGGCGGCATCGAGCCTGCGAAGCAATGGGTTCGCCGCGCCCTTGAATCCGGCAAGTCCGTTGTGACCGCCAACAAGCAACTGATCGCGAATGCCGGAAGCGAACTTCTCGAACTCGCCCAACGAAGGGGACTTCAACTGGAGTTCGGAGCTTCCGTGGCTGGTGGTATCCCCGTGCTGCTCGGATTGCAAAAGGGTCTCTCGGGCGATCAGATCTTTAAGGTCACTGGCATTCTCAACGGCACCTGCAATTACATCCTGACGCGCATCGAGTCGAGTGGCGTCTCGTTCGAAAGCGCGCTCGCGGAAGCGCAACAGTTCGGATACGCCGAAGCAGATCCCACTGACGACCTGGAAGGCTTTGATGCGCGCGCCAAGCTTGCTATTCTCGCCCGGGTTGCCTTGCAGTCCCAAGTTCATCCCGAAGAAATCGCAGTCAACTCCATCACTCCGATTCAGCCCGTTGACTTCCATTACTCCAGCCTGCTTGGCTCCACCATTCGCCAGGTTTCGAGTGCCGCTATCGAAGGGCAGCGCGTTGTAGCTTTTGTGCAGCCCGCAGTGATCCCCACCACTTCTCCGCTCGCGCGTGTGCGCGGAAGCGAAAACGTGGTTATCAGCACCGGCAAGTACGGCGGCGAAACCGCATTTTCAGGACATGGCGCCGGTGGGCATCCGACCGCGGTTGCAGTCGTGTCGGACGTGTTGCTGATCGCGCAGCAGCGCGGCGCGGCGCAGGTGCCGCAAGTTAAGAAACAGGAAGTCACGTCGGAGGTGACCACTCCGCACTACGTTCGCTTCGTCGTGCGCGACCGCCCCGGCATTATCGCGCATCTGGCGAAAGTGTTTTCGAAGTACTCCATCAACATCGATGCCGTGTTCCAGAAACCAGGTTTTGCCAAGACCAGCTTGCCTTTCGTCATAACACTCGAGGCCTGTGGCCGATCGGTGTTGAACGACGCCTTGGCTGAGATTACCGAGGCGGACTTCCACGTGGAACCGCCTCTGAGTTTGCCAATTTTGAAAGAAACGAATTGAGGAGAAGAGATGCCAGACGATAAGCCGCAATATTCCTTCGGGACTCTCGCCGTGCACGGCGGACAGGAAAAAGATCCTGCGACCAACGCTCGCGCCGTGCCGATTTACCAGACAACGTCCTACGTCTTCAACGACGCCGACCACGCCGCCCGGCTCTTCGCATTGAAGGAATTCGGCAACATCTATACGCGCATCATGAACCCCACCACCGACGTTTTCGAAAAGCGCATCGCTGCGCTTGAGGGTGGTGTTGCGGGTTTGGCGCTTGCTTCCGGACAGGCTGCAGAGACCCTCGCTCTGACTACGCTGGCAAACTCCGGCGACGAGATCATTTCGACCACGTCTCTCTACGGCGGCACGTACAATCTGTTCCACTACACGTTGCCAAAATGGGGCATCAAGGTTCGCTTCGTCGACGCCGAGGACTATGATGGCCTCGCCAAAGCCATTAACGATCGCACGAAAGCGATCTACACCGAGACGGTCGGCAATCCTAAGCTCGACATTGTCGACATCGAGCGGTTCGCAAACATCGCGCATTCGCACAAGCTTCCCCTCATTATCGACAACACGACACCTTCGCCGGCGCTGGTTCGTCCAATCGAGTGGGGCGCGGACATCGTGGTTAACTCGGCAACCAAATTTATCGGCGGTCACGGTACGTCCATAGGCGGCGTGATCGTTGACGGAGGCAAGTTCGATTGGGCCTCTGGACGCTTCCCCGATTTTGTGAATCCCGATCCTTCTTATCACGGACTTTCATTCACTGAGGCGTTCGGTCCGCTGGCGTTCATTTTGAAAGCGCGCGTGCAGGGATTGCGCGACACAGGCGCGCCGCTCTCGCCCTTCAATGCGTTCCTGCTTCTGCAAGGCGCGGAGACGCTTCATCTTCGTATGCAGCGGCATTCGGAAAATGCATTGGCTGTGGCGCGTTACCTCGAGGATCACGATTCCGTGGAGTGGGTGAACTATCCGGGGCTTCTCTCCAGCAAGTACTACAAGCTCGCGGAAAAATACTTGCCGAATGGCTCCGGTGCGCTCATCACCTTTGGCATTCGCGGCGGATACGAAGCCGGCAAGAAGTTCATTAACTCGGTGAAGCTCTTCAGCCTGCTTGCGAACATCGGGGACGCCAAATCGCTGATTATTCATCCGGCGTCGACCACGCATCAGCAACTGAGCGAGGAAGAGCAAGCATCGACCGGCGTAACTCCAGATCTAATTCGCTTATCGGTCGGCATTGAAGATGTGAAGGACATCATCGCCGACCTCGATCAGGCGCTCGAGAAGAGCGTTCCGTCAGGCAAATCGCGGCTGGCAAACGAAGAGCCAGTCGGCGCAGGGACACGCAAGTGAGTCAAGTAATCGCTCCAACTTACGAGGCCAGTTTCACTTTTGGCGAAGACGAGCCGTTCCGGCTGGAAGCAGGAGGCCGGCTACAGCCGGTCACGCTCCACTATGCGGTCTACGGCACACTGAACCCGCAGCGCGACAACGCCATTTTGGTCTGTCATGCGCTGTCGGGTTCGGCGCACGTCGGCGCCTGGTGGACAGACCTGTTCGGCGCCGATCGATGTTTCGATCTCGACCGCGACTGTGTCATCTGCGTCAACATCCTGGGATCGTGTTACGGAACAACCGGCCCCTCTTCCATCAATCCCGCTACCGGCCAAGCCTACGGCACAGACTTCCCCCTCACCACCATCGGCGACAACGTGAAAGCGCAAGCTTCCCTGCTCGATCATCTCGGTATCAAGCGGCTGCGCGCGGTGGTGGGTGGATCGATTGGCGGTATGCAGGCTCTGCGCTGGGCCATTGAATATCCCGAACGTCTCGATACCTGCATCGCGATCGGCGCCACACCGCTATCCGCCATGGGACTCGCGCTCAATCACATTCAGCGGCAGGCGATCGAGAATGATCCTGCATGGAAGCAGGGCAAATACACGCCCGCCGAACAGCCCTCTGCTGGACTGGGCATCGCCCGCGCGATCGCGATGTGCTCGTACAAATCGGCTCATCTCTTCGATAAACGCTACGACCGGCGTCCGAATCGCAACGGCGAAAATCCGGCTCAAAAACTCGATGATCGCTACGACATCGCTGGCTACCTGGATTACCAACAGAAAGAACTGGTCGCGCGCTTCGACGCCAACTCATACCTGTACATTTCGAAGATGATGGACAATTTCGATCTGTCCGACGGGTACGCAAACGTGGAGGAAGCGCTACGACGGATCACAGCGCGCTTGATTTTGGTTGGGATCTCCTCGGACTGGCTCTTCCCTCCCGCTGACGTACGGAAGCTTGCGGGAAAAATCCACTCGCTTGGAATTAACACGACTTACCTGGAACAGATCAGCTCGCACGGTCACGACGCATTTCTCGCTGAAGCTTCTGAAGTCTCGGGCTTGCTGGCGCCGTATCTGGAACTCACGCGGACGTCATCCAGATTCGCGATTCGGGCCGTTGCCGGCACAAGAGCTCCGGTCGAGACTACGCCATTTGAGCTAAGCGCGCCGAACTACATGAGCGCGGACTGACAATCGCAGTTCCCAAAAGCAAAAGGCGAGGCTGGTTGGCCTCGCCTTCATTTGTCGGCAAAGTTGTTTAAC
>CAZBCQ010000003.1:6654-14414 GCA_964490255.1 uncultured Terriglobales bacterium
AGCAAAAGGCGAGGCTGGTTGGCCTCGCCTTCATTTGTCGGCAAAGTTGTTTAACGCACGCCGAACAATACGTCCATCGTCAACTGGTCCAGTCTCTCGTATGGCAGCTTCTTCTGTGCCAGATGCGCGCGGTCGAATTGAATTTCATCCAACTTCGCGGCCGAGAGCTTCTCCGGAAGGGGCACATCACCATTTGTTGAGGCGATCTCCTGCAGCACTGCCTTGATCTCCGGATCGTGGTTCCACTTACACGCCTTCTCTTTGAGGATCAAGTACGTCCGCATGCAGCCACGTGCGAAGTCCTTCACGCCTTCGTAGTCCTCGGTGCGATAGGCGTGCGCATCGAAATGACGCGAGCCGTCGTAATGAACTTCTTCTAAAAACTTCACCAGGAAGAAGGCGGCTTTGGGATTCACCGATCCGAACCGGAAATCCTGATCGTATTTGCCCGTCTCCTGATCGTTCAGGTCGATGTGGAAGAGCTTCCCGGCTTCCCAAGCCTGCGCCACCGCATGGACGACGTTGAGACCAGGCATCTGTTCGTGCGCGACTTCCGGATTCACGCCAACCATTTCCGGATGATCGAGCGTCGGGATGAATCCCAAATACGCACCGGTGGTCGGAAAATAGATCGCGCCGCGAGGCTCATTCGGCTTGGCTTCCATCGCGAACTTGTAGCCATATTTCTGCGAAATCGAATACTCGCATAATGCGTTCAGCGCTTCGCGCAGCCGCTTGATGGCGTCATCTGGCCTTCGGCATCCGTCGGTTTCAGTACCCTCGCGCCCGCCCCACATGACGAAGATCTTTGCACCGAACTCCGCACCCAGATCCATCGCCCGCATCGTCTTCTGCAGCGCGTAGGCCCGCACGCGCGGGTCGTTTGCCGTCAGCGCACCGTCGCGGAACACCGGATCGTAGAACAGGTTCACTGTGGCCATGGGCACCACGATGCCATTCTTCTCGAGAGCGGCGCGGAAATCACGCACGATCTTGTCTCGCTCGGCTGCCGTTGCATCGATCGGCACCAAATCGTTGTCGTGAAAGTTCACGCCCCACGCGCCAACTTCGGCGAGCAGCGCAACGAGCTCAACCGGCGATTTCGGAGGACGCACCGCATCGCCAAATGGATCGCGTCCGCGATTGCCTACGGTCCATAAACCAAACGTAAACTTGTGTTCCGGACGAGGCTCATATGAATCTGACATGATTGCTCCTTATGAAAATCTAACTGGTTGCCGCCGCCGTGTTCTCAGTCCGTAACACCGAACGCAACGCCGGATAAAGCCTTCGATACGACTGATACTGCCGCTGCATCACTGCCTGGTCGTTTGAGTTTGGCTCAACCCGCTTGGCGACGCGAATGGCCGTGTCGCATGCCTCGTCTACCGACGACCATGCACTGGCGCCGACTCCCGCAAGCAAGGCTGCTCCATACGCCGCGCCCTCATCGGCTTCTACGATTTCGACCGCATGCGCGTAGACATCCGCTTGTATCTGGCGCCACAGCGACGAACGCGCTCCACCGCCACCCAGACGGATGTTTCGGACCGGCACCTTCATCTCTTCGAAGATGGTGAATGTATCGCGGAGACTGAACGCCACGCCTTCCATAATGGCGCGGATGATGTGCCCTCGCCCGTGATTCGCCGCCAGGCCAATCAGTGCCGCACGCGCATACGGGTCGAGATGCGGCGTTCGTTCGCCCATTAGATAGGGCGCCCATAACACACCGTCTGATCCTGCTGGAATTTTCGAGGCCTCATCCGCCAAGCGGTCGTATGGATCGTGATTGCCCGTCGCAACTGTTCCGAAGTTGTCGCGGAACCACCGCAGTGAAAGGCCGGCCGCTTGCGTAACGCCCATCACGTGCCAGCGCCCGGGGACCGCGTGACAGAACGTATGGATGCGACCCTTAGGATCAAGAGCAGGACGATCGGTCGCTGCGAACACCACGCCGGACGTTCCGATTGTCGCGCTCACGGCTCCCGGACGCACGATACCCATGCCCACTGCGCCGGCAGCTTGATCGCCCGCGCCACCAACCACGGGCGTTCCCGCCTGCAGCCCAGTCGCTTTCGCTCCATCAGCAGAAATCCGCCCGCTGACTTCAATGGATTCGTACAACGTGGGTAGCCACGCAGCATCGATTCCCGCCGCTTCCAACACCTCTTGTGACCATCGCCGATGCGCTACGTCCAGCATCAGGGTCCCAGAGGCCTCGGCCACGTCAATGGCGCGCTCGCCAGTGAGGCGGAAGCGAATGTAATCCTTGGGAAGCAGCACGCTCTTGATCCGCTTCCAGTTTGCCGGCTCGTGCTCGCGAACCCATAGCAGTTTGGGAAGCGTGAAGTTTGTCAGTGCAGGATTGGAAGTGAGTTCAATCAGTCGGTCGGCGCCGATTTTCTCTGTTAGCTCGCGGCACTGCTCGTCGGTGCGTTGATCGCACCAGATGATCGAAGGACGAATGACTGCGCCGTCGGCATCCAACAGGACCGCGCCATGCATCTGGCCGGTCAGGCCAACGCAGGCAATCTGATCGCTCGAAATGTTCGCCGCGCGAATCGCGTTCTTCACTGCTATCTGGCAGGCCTTCCACCAGTCAGCTGGATCCTGTTCCGCCCAACCCGTCTGCGGAGACGCGAACGCAAGGTGCTCGCCCGTTGCCGCCCTAATTACTTTGCCCGACTGGTCAATAAGGACGGCCCTGGTGCCGCCTGTTCCTACATCGATTCCCAGAAATATTGGTGAGTGCACTGTCATCCTTGGCCGGACTTCGTGCCGTTAACGTTAACGAAGCGGGAAAATGCTACCACTAATCGTCTTCAGTGCGCGAATAAATCATGTTAAGAATTGCAAATTGGGTACCGGGAAGGCTGTCGATTAGGGCTGCGGCTGCAAGATGGCACGCGCTGGAGCCGCCTCGAGGCCTTTCAAGCGTAACGGCAAAACCGTCAATTGATAATTCCCACCGCTCACCTCCCGTAAATCGAGGCCTTCCACTATCACAACGCCTTTCCCCAGCAATGCCCGGTGAGCCAGGGGAGCTGGCGCACCGAACTGTTCGACGGAAAGATAGTCGATGCCAACCAGATCGACACCTGCATCGGCAAGCAACTGCGCGGCATCGGGCGCAATGCCCACGAAATCCCTGTGAAACTCTTTATCTCCGAAGAAATTGTCATAAGAGCTGCGCGTCTTGAACAGAATCTTCTTCGCCCCGCGCCATTCATGTCGATTCAACTCTGCGGCGTCCACGATTGTTGCCGATCGCGAAACCTCGATCACCATCGCCGGACCGGTCAGCTTGGACACAGGAATCTGGTCAACGGTCGTACCACCCTTAATGAAGTGCAGAGGCGCGTCGATATGAGTTCCCGTGTGGTTGCCCATGTCAACGGCAGAAAGCGTGAGGTTGTCGCCTTTGTCGAATGAAAGCAGCGAGCTGAATTTTGGCGGCGCGTTTCCCGGATAGACAGGGGTGGTATGCGGATCGACAAGAACGGAAACATCTAGCCACCCCGCGTTGCGTTGGGGATTCCGTGCGTTCTTGGCTAAGGAGCTAATCGCCAGCAACGAGATCGTCGCGGCGCAGAATAGAGCAATTGTCAGAGTTAAACGTCTCGATGTGGCAAATTTCATGATGTCCTTCCGAAAGCTTTCGGACGGAAGTTTAGCTCACCTCCAAATCGCACACCGTCATCAGCCGCGCGAGTTGCCAACCAACACCGGGGGGTGACTTGAGCTTAGTCGTCGCCGTGTACCAATTCCCGCTCGGGAACGGACTCCTGCTCTTCAGCCTTCGCCGGCATCCATCCGCGAACAATGACATACAGAATCGGGATGATGAACAGGTTCAGCAGAGTGCTGACGATCATTCCGCCAAACACGGTCGTTCCCACTGAGTGCCGACCAGCGGATCCGGCGCCGCTGGCGAACACAAGCGGCAGTACTCCGAGGATAAACGCGATGGACGTCATCAGAATGGGCCGGAGGCGTAGTCGAGCCGCTTCCACGGCCGATTCAAATAATGCCATACCTCGCGTCTGCAATTGCTCCGCGAATTCCACGATCAGAATTGCGTTCTTGCTAGCCAGTCCGATCAGCATCACCAGACCGATCTGGCAATACACATCATCCTGAAGCCCGCGCATCGCTTGGGCACCCAAAGCTCCCAGAATTGCCATAGGCACAGCCAGCAAAATAATGAACGGCAGTACGAAGCTCTCATACTGCGCAGAAAGGGTCAGATAGACGACTAACAATCCGAGCGCAAAAAGAATCAGAGTCTGCGAGCCTGACTGAATCTCTTCCAGCGCCAATCCTGTCCACTCGAACGAATACCCGGTTGGCAGCACCTTTTTCGCAACATCTTCCATCGCCTTCAGCGCTTGCCCCGAACTGTAGCCGGGTGCCGCACCGCCATCGATCTCGGCCGACCGGAACAGGTTGTAGTGACTGATGATGGTCGCGTTAGTCCTCTCTTGTATCGAGACCAGGTTGTCGAGCGTGACCATCGCGCCGGAGTTGGAGCGCACGTAGAACTGCCTCAGGTCGCGCGGCTGAGCCCGGAATTGCTGGTCGGCCTGCACGTAGACACGATACGAACGATTGTTGAAATCGAAGTCGTTGACGTACTGCGATCCCATGTAGATCTGCAACGCGGACGTGATTTGCGAAAAAGGCACGTCGAGGCTCTTCGCCTTCTCCCGATCGATGGTCACCAGATATTGCGGATCGCGCGCGCTGAAATCGCTGAAGAGACCTACCAACTCGGGACGCTTCGAGGCTGCCCCCATAAATTCGTGCATCACACTCTCGAGATCTTCGATCGGACGTGCGTTATTGAGTTGCTGCAACTCGAAGGCAAATCCTCCATAGTTACCAAGTCCTTGTATAGGAGGCGGAAGAAATGGAACTACAAACGCTTCACCGATACTCATCAGCGGTCCACGTACCGCCTCGATAACCGCTTGTGCTGAATGTTTCTCTCCCTTGCGTTCGCTGAACGGCTTCAGGTTGATGAAGATGATCGCTCGGTTCGGAGCAGCTCCGGTCTGGCTATATCCGGGAACCGAGAATACTCCCAGAATGTCCGAATTGTGGCGCAGGATCTCGCTGGCTCTGTCTGCGACTTTGGTTGTGTACTCCAGCGACGCCCCTTGTGGTGCTTGCACAGCGACAATGAAATAGCCCTGGTCCTCATCGGGAACGAAGCTGGTCGGTACTTTTCGATAAACGACATAGGTGGAAGTCAGTCCAAGCAGGAAGATGACAACAACTACGTAGCGCCATCGCTCAAGACCACGCAGCACTCGCGTGTAGCCTTTCGTACCCGAAACAATCAGACGATTGATTCCTGCGAAGAGCGGATTTCGCGTGCCATGTTGCGGCTTCAGCAGGAGGGCAGAAAGCGCGGGAGTCAAGGTTAATGCGTTGAACGCCGACAGTGCAATCGAGAATGCAATCGTCAGTGCGAACTGTTGATATAGACGGCCCGTAGTTCCCGGGAACAGCGAGACGGGTACGAATACGGCAATCAACACGAGAGAGGTGGCGATCACAGCGCTCGTAACTTCGCTCATCGCCACTTCGGAGGCCCGTCGCGCATCGCGGATTCCCTCTTCCATGTGACGTTCGACGTTCTCGATGACCACGATTGCATCATCGACCACGAGTCCTGTTGCGAGCGTGATTCCAAACAGCGTCAAGGTGTTGATCGAGAAACCAAACAACTTGATGAAGCCAAATGTTCCGACCAGCGAAACTGGAATCGTGATTGCGGGAATTAAGGTGCTTCGCCAGCTCTGCAGGAACAGGAAGATAACTATGACCACAATGCCGATCGCTTCGGCCAGCGTCTTGAGCACTTCCTGGATGGATTCACTCACAGCAGTCGTAGTGTCGAACGCGATGACGTATTTCAGCCCTGACGGAAACGTATGCGAGAGGCGTTCCAGCTCGCGACGAATACCCGCATCGACGTCGAGAGCGTTCGCATTTGGTAATTGCAGAATGCCGACACCGATGACCTCATGTCCGTTGAAATCCAGATTCGAGGAATAATCTTCGGCACCCAGTTCCGCTCTTCCCACATCGCGCAACTGCACTAATGACCCGTCGCTTGCGCGCTTCAGGATAATCGCTTCAAACTCACCCGGCTGCGACAACCGTCCCACAGCGCGCACACTGATCTGGAACATCTGGCCTTTAGCAATAGGCGATTGGCCAACCTGCCCCGCAGCTACCTGCACGTTCTGTTCGCGCAACGCATCTACAACGTCTTGGGCAGTCAAGTTTCGCTTGGCCAGCCTGATCGGATCGAGCCACAAACGCATGGCGTACTTGCGTTCGCCGAAGATTAGGACATCGCCTACTCCACGCACTCGCTTGAGTGCGTCTTTGACATACACGTCGAGGTAGTTGCTGATGAACAGACTGTCGTACTGGTTGTTGTCGGCATAGAAAGCCGCCGCCCCGACGAATGCAGACGAAACCTTGTTTACCACCACACCTGTCTGCTGGACTTCCGCGGGCAGACGGCCCAAGACTGTGGATGCCCGGTTCTGGACGTCCACGGCGGCGATGTCAAGGCTGCGGTTGAGATCGAAGCTAGCGGTGATGCCGCTCGATCCGTCGTTGCCGCTCGTCGAGGTGATGTAGTGCATGCCCTCCGCGCCATTGATCGCCTGCTCCAGCAGTGTGGTTACGCCGCTCTCAACCGCAGTTGAGTTTGCTCCCGTGTAATAGGCACCCACCGTCACCTGCGGCGGCGCCAAGATCGGAAATTGCGCAATCGGCAGCGTAGGAATGGAAACCGCGCCTGCAAGGATGATCAGCAACGAGCAGACAGTCGCGAATACCGGCCTTCGTATGAAGAAATTGACGAACATCGAGAAGTGATCTCCGGCCTATGACTGCGGCGCGACCGGCATGCCGTCGACCAGAACCTGCACGCCAGTCGTGATAATGCGGTCTCCAGGCTTTATGCCGTCGAGAACCACGTAGTTGTTTCCCACAACATCGCCCACCTTGATTGGCCGCTGCTTCGCGACAGCCTGGCTTCCCTGCCCCTCAGCGACGAAAGCAAATATCTGCCCGCCCAATCGCGACACGGCGACTACCGGAACCACCGGCCGCTGCGACTCACGGTAGATCACGCGTGCATGCACCACCTCATCGTTGCGGAAACGGTGATCGCTATTTGGCACCCATGCCTTCACCAGCAGAAGCTGATTCGCAGTATCAACACGTGGTGACACAAAACTCACCTTGGTGCGCGTCGGCTGCGTTCCGGTATCCGACAGCAAATCGATGGGAGTTCCCACCTTTACTTGCCCAGCCTTCTCGGCTGGGATTGAGATGTAAGCTTCGAGTTCGCCCTTCTCGTCCAGGGTGGTCAACACTGTGCTCACGGTAACTCGGTCTCCCACACGTACCGGGACATCACCGATCGTCCCTGCACCTGGCGATGCCACGGTGTAGTAATGCAGTTGCACCTGCTGCTCGCGGACGTTCGCTTCCATGGCGTTCACCGTGGCTACGGACGCGTCATAAGCGGTTTGCGCCTGGTCGAGATCCTGCTTGCTAATGACGCCGGCAGCATAGAGCTTGTTACGACGCTGCAGTTCGGTCCGGTTGTAATCCAGCTGTGCGAGTTGCGACTGGTGGTTGGCCTCCATCGAATGCACTGTCGCCTGCTGCTTCAGCGGGTCAATCTCGAGAATCGGCGTGCCCGCCTGCACCTGATCTCCAGACTT
>CAZBCQ010000003.1:14514-26973 GCA_964490255.1 uncultured Terriglobales bacterium
GTGTCTTCGCCGCGATGTTTCTCGAGCAGGCGCTTGGCTTCAGCGAACTCGGCCTTTGCTTCACTTTGTTTACCCATCTTTTGCAGCACGCGGGCGCGCAGGTAGTGAAGATTGTTGCTTTCCACATCGAGAGCCAGCGCAGTATCAACGGCTTTTAAGGCCTGATCTAATTGGCCGCGCCGTTCGTAGATCTTCGCCAAGCCGAAATACGAATCGGGCAGTTGAGAGTTCAGCTTCAGGGCTTTCTGGTAATTCGCTTCCGCCCGCGCGTCGTCACCGAGTTTGTCGTACACCCGCGCCAGTTCGTCATAGCTGTAGGGGATCTCCGGTTCCAGCGCGATGTCCTTCAGAAACTGTGCTTTCGCCTCTTCATATTGGTTGATGAAGACGTAGGCGCGTCCCCAGTCGTAATGGAGAAACGGCAGATTTGGATCCAGCTTTTCGGCCGCTTCGAATTCCGGTATTGCCTTGTCCGGATCGCCGCGGTTGTAATATGCCTTCCCAATCAGCAAGTGAAGCTGCGCGGTATCGGCTCCAATCTGTGTGAGACGTCCCCAAGCCTTTTCAGAGACTGCACTCTGTCCCGCCTTGTCGGCTGCCAGGCCCAACACATAGAGGTAAGTAAGGTCGCTATCCATGGAGGACCATATCCTCTCCAGTGTCGTGGTCGCTTGTGCATACGCTCGAGTAAAGAAGTAGGAGAGCCCCAAAAGGTAGGCGGGCTGCACTGCATCGGGTTGTTCCCGCACGACTGTTTTCAGGTAAGGGACGGCGTCTTCGTACTTTGCCTGCCGAAAAGCGACGAGCGCAAGGTTCAAACGAACGCCGCTCATTGCAGGCGCCAGTCGCTCCGCCTGCTTCAACGCGTGCGTTGCGGCTGCCCAGTCCTGCTTTCTCATGTAGACGACGCCCAAGTTCGCGTACGTGCCAGCATTCGGCCCACAGTGCAGAACGGATTGGAACCCGCGCTCAGCCGCATCGAGCTTCCCAGTCTGCAAGGCCTCACTCGCTGCCTGAAAGCGGCTGGCCAGATCGGATTTCAGGCAATTTGGACCCGAAGCTCTTTTCTGCGTCTGTCCCGATGCCAAGGAGTAGACCATGGTTATCGCGACGAGAACCGTTAGCACCCTGCGCGTCCCGGTTGCGGCCCCGAATTGAACAAAGACGTTGTTAAACTGGGGCTCAATTCGCGGTATTACTTGACGAACCCGATTATGCTTAGGCACTCTCATCAGTACATCTTCGTCGAGAACATCTAGGGAGAAATCTCCTTGCCCAGGCTGCGGGTACCAGGAATGATCACCATCCGCGACATCGCGCGCGAAAGCGGATTCTCGATCGGAACTGTTTCGATCGTCCTGAACGATGCCCCGCTGGCACGGTACATGTCCGCGCAGACCAAGGAGCATATCAAGGAAGTAGCGCACCGGCTCGGTTACAGCCCGAACCAGTTTGCGCGCTCTCTGCGTGGTAGCCGTAGTCATACCGTGGGCGTGATGGTAATCGATGTGACCGACCCATTCTGCACTCCAATTTTGCGTGGCATCGAAGGGAGTCTCTACAAAGCCTCTTATCTTTCAATCTTTGCAGACGCCCAGAACGATCTCGCACGTTTCGAGCGATATCTCGAAATGATGTTGGAAAGGCGCGTGGAAGCGCTCATCGTCATCGCCAACTGGATGCTCGTCGACATCACTCTGCTCTCCGACATCGAAAAGCACCGCATTCCCACGGTGATTGTTGCGCGCGAACTGCAGCCAGACGCAGTCAGTTCCGTTATCGTTGACAATCAAGCCGGCGCACGCATGGCTATCGAGCATCTTTATGAGCTCGGCCATCGCGATATCGCCTTCATTCGCGGTCCTAAGGCGATTGGTGACAGCGAGCTTCGCTGGAACGCGATCCGCACCTTCGCCAGGTCCGCGCAATTGAAATTAGACCCCAAACTCATTGTCGAAATGCCCTCGGTCATCGACACCAACCACGGCTTCGAGGCCGCGCAAAAGCTCACCGAGGAACTGATCAAGCATAAGCGGCGGTTCACTGCAATTCTGGCATATGACGATATCACCGCTCTCGGCGCCACTCGTGCGTTAGCGAAAGCCGGTGTCAAGGTCCCCGAACAGTGCTCGGTGATCGGTTTTGACGACGTTGCCCCCGCGGCGTTTGCCAGCCCACCCCTGACGACGATTCGCCAGCCAATGGAGACCATGGGATCGGTAGCCGTCGAGATCGTCGCCGCGGCAATTAAGTCGGGCCTGGAGAAACGAGAAATTGCTACTCTTCACCGTAAACTCATGCCAGAATTGGTGGTACGACAATCCACGCGCCGTCTCGAATAGGTACTCTTTCCGCCCTAGGCGCATTTTTCAATTGACAATGCAGAGCCGTCCGACCTATTAATACGTTTCAATATTGGAACGTTTTATCAGTGGGGAGGCGTTTCAGTACCAAATTTGCTGTACAGGCCCAGTCAGTCATCCCCAAAGACGGTGAGGCGGCTATGAAACGACGTTCTCTGCTCTTCGGTCTGGCTCTTCTGTTTATTTCCCTTTCCCTGGCGGCTCAAGATAATGCTTCCATGACCGGCACGGTGAAGGATTCGTCCGGCGCTGCGGTTGCGAACGCGACGGTCGTAGTCACCAATACTGAAAACGGCGTCACCCGGCAACTCACCACCAACTCGGACGGCGAATATCTCGCAGGCGCGCTCCCTGCCGGCGTCTATTCCGTCAAGGTCAGCGCCCCCGGCTTCAAGAAATTCGATGCAACGAACATCACCCTGCGGGTCGCGCAAAAGGCGCGTGTTGACGTGGCGCTCGAAGTTGGCGCGGTGAGCAATGAAGTCACCGTTCAGGGTGAAGGACTCGCCCAGGTCGATACGCAGTCTTCGGAACTCGCTGGAACCGTCGACAGCAAGGAGTTGAGCAAACTCCAGCTGAATGGCCGCAACTTCACTCAACTCGTGACGCTCGTCCCCGGTGTCAACAACCAGACCGGACAGGATGAAGCCCAGGTCGGCGTCTCCGGCAGCGTTTTATTTAGCGTGAACGGTGGACGCACCGAATACAACAACTGGGAGCTTGATGGCGGCGACAACATGGACAATGGGTCCAACGGTACGCTGAACGTGTACCCGAGCCTTGACGCCATTGCTGAAGTACGTGTTCTCACCGGAAACTATGGGGCCCAGTACGGCCGCAACGCCTCCGGCACGATCGAAGTGGAAACCAAGTCAGGAACCAATCAATTCCACGGCTTAGCCTACGAGTACGTACGCAACAACGTTTTCAACGCGCGTAACTACTTTGACCCGGTTGACCAATCGGCTCCCCCGTACAAGAAGAATGATTTTGGCTACAACTTTGGTGGCCCGATTAAGAAGGACAAGCTCTTCTTCTTCTGGTCGCAAGAATGGCGGTACGACCGGGTACCCGGACAGACCTTCCATCAACCTGTTCCGTCGAACGAGAATCGCGCTGGCAATTTCAATGATGTTTGTAACAACCCGAACGGGGTGAGCGATTGTCCGATCGATCCGTCGACCGGGCAGCCGTTCCCTAACAACACCATTCCCGCAAACATGATCGACCCTAACTCCGCCGCATTGCTGAACATGATCCCCGCGGCAAACAGCGGATCTGGTGTGAATTCGTTGTACAACGCTGCACCTTCGCAGCCGACAAACTGGCGCGAAGAACTGGCGCGCGTGGATTGGAACGTGACGCAGAAACACCGCGCGAGTTTCCGCTACATCCACGACTCCTGGGATCAGGTAACACCGACAGTCCTGCAATGGGGAGCGACTGCGTCCAGTTTCCCGACTATGCAGACACACTTCACCGGCCCCGGCACGAGTATGGTCGCGAAGATGGTCTCCACTCTCTCACCGACTCTTCTAAATGAATTCGTAGCCAGCTACACGGCCGACAAGATTACGCTTTCGAACACCGGCCCATGGCAGCGTCCCAGCAGCTTCACCGCCGGCCAGCTCTTCTCGAACAACACCAGCATTCTTCCGGGTGTCCAATTGTTTACCAATGCTGAGTATGGCGGCGGTTTTACCGAGGATCCGAGTTTCATCCCGGCTTCCGGTGCTTTCAACTCGAACCCCACCTATACGCTGCGTGACAATCTGACCAAGAACCTAGGAAAGCACAATCTCACCTTCGGCGCGTATTTCGTGGCGGCTCAGAAGAACGAACTGGCAACGGATCAGTTCAACGGTCTATTGACCTTCAGCAGCACCTCGCCAGTTTCTTCCGGCAACGCATTTGCCGACCTGTTACTCGGCAATATCGCCAGTTTCAATCAGGCGAGCGCTCAACCCAAGTACTACAACCGTTACAAGATCTTGGAGCCCTACGTTCAGGACGATTGGCGAATAACTAGCCATTTAACGTTAAATCTCGGTGTGCGTCTCAGTCTTTTCGGCACCTACCGAGAGAAGCAGCATCAGGCCTATAACTTCGTACCGTCGCTATGGAACGCTGCGGCCGCACCTGGCATTGTGCCATTCGACCCAACCAATCCTAGTAATCCACTGGCGGGCTCGCTGGTCCTTGCGACCGGCACCTCCGCAACCAATGGCATTGTTCAATGCGGAGTCGCTGGGGTGCCGGCCGGTTGCATGACGGGTCATCTGTTTAATCCAGCCCCGCGTATCGGCTTCGCCTACGATCCGTTCGGAGACGGCAAGACTTCCATCCGAGCAGCCTACGGAATATTCTATGAGCACACCAACGGCAATGAAGGTAACTCCGAGTCGCTGGAAGGTTCGCCGCCGCTGGTGTTGCAACCTACTGCCTACAACATTGTGGGATACAACAACATCGGGGGTGGGAGTGGCAATGTGCTCTTCCCGCTGAACGTAAACTCCATCCCCACCAAAGCTACCTGGCCTTACATGCAGCAGTGGCATTTGGACGTGCAGCGTGAGCTGTTCCGCAACACGGTCGGTATGATTTCGTACGTAGGCAGCAAGGGCACTCACCTGACGCGCCAGATCAACCTTAACCAGTTGCAACCCGTAGCGGCCTCGCTGAACCCGTATTTGCCGGGTGAGCCAATCATCACATCCGCGAACGATGGCGGAAATGCAGCACTCGACAATACCGACTGCACTGCTCTTACCGTGAATGGCGCGCCCGTAAACCCGCAGATTATCCCGAACCTGAATGCAGCGTGCGGGAACGATGCGAACCCCTATCGACCGTATCGCGGTTATGGCAATATCACAGCGATCCAGCCGGCTGCTTCTTCCAGTTACAACGCGATGCAGATCTCAGTTCGCCGCACTCAAGGCGCACTCAGCCTGAGCTTCGCGTATACATGGAGCCACTCTCTTGATAATTCTTCGGATCGTTTTGACGCGAATTTCGTCAACTCATTCGACCCGCACGGCAATTGGGCGAGTTCAAACTTCGACCAACGCCAGGTACTCGATGCCAGCTGGGTTTATGATCTGCCGTTCTTTAAGTCTGGAAGCGGGCTTATGAAGACCGTTGCTGGTGGATGGCAGTATTCGGGACTCTTCACTTGGCAAACCGGCACTCCGTTCTCAGTCTTGAACACCATCTTCTCGGACAGTGGTGGCATTGCGAACGGAATCACTACTGCTGGCTCGTATGCCGACCGCGTCGGCAATCCGAACGTCCTGCCAGTGCCCAATTCTGTCCCATGCGCTGCCGATCCCTGCAGCCCAAGCGGAGTGTTCATCTACAATCCGGCCGCGTATGCGCAACCTCAGGGTCTCACGCTGGGCGACTCGGGACGCAACAGCTTACGGAACCCGAGCCGTTGGAATGCGGATATGGCTCTGTACAAGAATTTCAAACCGACAGAAAAAACGAATCTGGAATTCCGCGCGGAAGCATTCAACGTGTTTAACCACACACAGTGGACGGGCGGTACTGCCGGCGTCGGTAACTCCTCAGGAAACGGAGTCTACAATCAGTTCGGCGCCAGCAACTTCCTGCTCCCCAGCGGCGCGCACAATCCGCGCATTTTGCAGCTTGCACTGAAGCTGGGCTTCTAGCCTACCTTCGCAGACTAGGACGAGCCGATTCCCGTCG
Organism: uncultured Terriglobales bacterium; assembly: GCA_964490255.1. Taxonomy (GTDB): domain Bacteria; phylum Acidobacteriota; class Terriglobia; order Terriglobales; family Acidobacteriaceae; genus JAJPJE01. Next base: position 20,589 of record CAZBCQ010000003.1, read on the forward strand.
GCTCGTCCTTTTTTTTGCTTTCTTTCGCATAACCCACCCTGATTTGACGAATAAAAATTATTGATTTCCGGATCGCTCTCCAGACAGGTAAGAAAGAGATATCTACGTAACGTGCCAACTGTGACGATCCGGGTGGGATTTCCGCTTCCGCTGCCCTCTTCAATTCACAGGTGATGGCGATGCCAAGGTCTTCAGAGCGGTTAGCAGGGCGCAATTGGAATCATTCCGTTGAATCGGAGGACCATGTCATCTCTCATCGAAATCTCGATGTCGAAATGGAGCGGTCTTATCCATGCAATGGATTCTTCGAAGGCTTTTATTGGCGTGCCTCCTTCTGATTCCCTCGCTCAATGTTGGATTCGCGCAGTCGACTGACTCAGCACCGTCCCCCTCCGCAGCAAGCGCTGCGGCTTCGCCCGAAAGAATCGCGAAGCTGGAACAGCAGGTGACGGAAGCAAAGAGTTCAGCGGACAATGCGTGGATGCTGATGAGCGCCGCGCTGGTTCTGATGATGACCGGACCCGGACTTGCCCTCTTTTACGGCGGCCTCGTCCGAAGAAAAAACGTGCTCTCTACCATGATGCAGAGCTTCGCCATGATGGCCATCATTACCGTTCTTTGGGCGATAGTCGGTTACAGTCTTGCCTTCAGCCACGGCAATAGCTTCATCGGCGGATTTGGTCACATCTTTCTAAAGGGCGTCGGCGCCGCACCCGACGCTGATTACGCCGCCACGATCCCGCAGCAGACGTTCATGGTTTATCAGCTCATGTTTGCCGTCATCACCCCGGCTCTCATCACCGGAGCCTTCGCCGAGCGCATGAAGTTCAGCGCCATGGCGGTGTTCATGGTCCTGTGGTCACTGGTGGTGTATTCGCCGATGGCGCACATGGTATGGGGCAAGGGCGGTCTCCTGAACGCCTCTCTGGGTGGGCGCTTCCCTACTCTCGATTTCGCTGGAGGAACTGTCGTGCACATCACCTCTGGCGTCTCGGCGCTCGTCTGCGCTCTTTACCTCGGCAAGCGGCTGGGGTATCCGCGTGAGGCCATGCCGCCCCACAGCGTCGTCCTGAGCTTCATCGGAGCCTGCATGCTTTGGGTGGGTTGGTTTGGATTCAACGCCGGCAGCGCGCTGAATGCCGGTAGCCTTGCCACTAGCGCTTTCGTTGCCACGCACTTTGTCGCGGCGGCAGCGGTAGTGGGTTGGGCCGGGGCCGAATGGATTCTCCACGGCAAGCCGAGTGCTCTCGGAGCTATCTCCGGTGCGGTTGCCGGACTGGTCGCCATCACGCCTGCATCCGGATTCGTTAGTCCGATGTCGGCTCTCTTCATCGGCCTGATCGCCGGAGTGTTCTGCTACTTCATGGTGTTCAACGTCAAAAAGAAGCTGGGCTACGACGATTCGCTTGATGCCTTCGGCGTTCACGGTGCCGGCGGAACGATCGGCGCGCTGCTAACGGGTGTTTTTGCGACCCGGGCCATAAACCCAATTCTGCATGACGGGCAAGGCAATTCGCTGAGCCTTGGGATCGTGGATGGCAACTTCGGACAGGTTTTCAATCAGATGGTCGGAATTGGCATCGCCTTTGTTCTGGCGATCGTGGGCACCCTGGCCATATTGAAACTGGTCGATCTCGTCATCGGCCTGCGCGTTGCGACCGAGGACGAAATGCAGGGACTGGATGTGACGCAACATGGTGAAGAAGGTTATTACTGGGAGGCATCTCCGGTGTAGCTTTGTGTTAGCTTGGAAACAAGCAAACCAAAACTGGCAGTCGGGAAAATGCTTACATGACGAAACTCGAAGCCGTAATTCAACCTTCCAAACTTGATGCGGTGAAAGATGCTTTGATGGAAATTGGCGTTGACGGCATGACGATTCTCGAAGTCCGTGGACATGGCCGCCAGAAGGGTCACACCGAGTTCTACCGCGGGCGTGAATACACGGTCGACCTCCTCCCGAAGGTGAAGCTGGAAGTGGTCCTCGCCGACGAACTGGTTGAGAAGGCGGTGGCCGCGATCGTGAGTGCCGCACGTTCCGGCAAAATTGGTGACGGCAAGATTTTCTTGTCGAAGATCGACGACGCGATTCGTATTCGTAACGAGGAAAGAGGCGCGGCAGCGCTGTAAAGATATGTGGGAGGATCGCCTGTCCCCGGGCATCTTCTCGGCAACCCAAATTCTGTAACGGAGTCTCCGAGGCGATTACCAGGATGTCCGCGAGCCCTTCACTCTTCGATCTGGTCAAACTTCATACTGCTGAATCCGCGTCCATTCGCCAAGCCTTTGAGACGACAGGAGACGGCAAAGCTGCCGCGACCCGGCGTAGCTCGATGGTTGATTCCATCATCGAACGCTTGTGGCAGGAATTCGTCTCAGCTGATCTGCACGAACCCACCGGGCTGGCACTCCTTGCGCTCGGCGGTTATGGACGCAGGCTCCTGTTGCCGCACTCCGATGTCGATCTGCTCTTCCTGACCGAGGCGGAGAAGCCCGACCCGAGACTCCAGGATCGCATCCGCAAATTCAATCAGGAATTATGGGACCTTCGTCTTCGCGTAAGTTCTTCCACACGCCCGATGAGTGAATGCGCGCGGCTGAATTCTGAGAACGTCGAGTTCACAATTTCATTGCTTGATTGTCGCTGGCTTGCGGGGGACCAGAAACTTTTCGACAAGCTGCACGATCAGTTGATTCCGGCGCTGGTAAAGCGTGATGGACAAAGCGTGGTGCAACTCCTGTCCGAGGTCACCAGGAAGAGGCACGACAAGTTCAGCGACACTATCTTTCACCTTGAGCCGAACCTGAAAGAAGGTCCAGGCGGAGTTCGCGACTACAACGTTGCAAACTGGCTTTCCCTGATCTCTGCGCTTGAAAAGAATCGCAGGTGGCCGTCCGAACCAAATTTGCTCCCTGCAGCAAACCGGGAGCTCGTCGAGAGTGCGTTTGATTTTCTACTCTCGGTGCGATGTTTCCTCCATTATCGGCACGGCCGTGACGACAACAATCTCACCTGGGACGCACAGGACGATGCTGCAGCCAAAGGCATCGGTATCGCCGGACGCGCAAAGACCTCCGCAGCCGATTGGATGCGAACCTATTTTCGCCACGCGCGGATCATTGATCGCCTCACGACTCAGTTGCTCGACGAGGCTCCTCCGGCGGCTGGTTCGTTCTATCACAGATTTCAGCGCTGGCGGTCGCGTGTTTCCAATGACGACTTTAACGTGGAGAACGGCAGAATTCTTCTTCAACCAACGGCGTCGCCCATCGATGCCGCCGTGGTGTTTCGTACCTTTGAGTTCATGGGGAAGAACGGCTTCAGCCTGGGAAGTGAGACCGAACAGCGTCTCTCTGAAGCGATTGCGACCTTAGACTCCAAAGCGTTGCGCACGCATTCGCTGTGGACTCACCTCAAGCACATTCTCGCTGCGCCTTTCGCGGCCGATGCGCTGCGGTCCATGCACTCGGTCGGATTTCTGGTGAAACTTTTTCCGGACTACCAACTCATCGACTCCCTGGTGATTCGCGATTTTTACCACCGCTACACCGTGGACGAGCACACATTCCTTACTGTCGAATCCCTGCACCATCTGCTGGATCGTCCCGGAAAGGAGCCGCCCAATGAGTGGGAACGATATTTTTCCGAGCTGCTGAAGGAACTCGAACAGCCTGAACTGCTCTACCTTTCTCTGCTCTTCCACGACATCGGCAAGGGCTTGCCGGGCGATTCCCATGTTGCCGCCGGGTTACCTGTTATGGAGCGCAGTCTGCGCGGGATTGGCATTCATCAGGAAGAGCTTGAAACCGTGCGCTTCCTCATCACCGAGCACCTGGTCATGTCGGCCACATTGCGCCGCGACATTTTTGACCACGAAACGGTGCGAGCCTTCGCCGACAAGATCGGAACCCCCGAACGGCTGAAGATGCTTTGCCTGATGACCTATGCAGACATTCGTTCGGTGAACCCAGAAGCGCTCACGCCGTGGAAAGCTGAATCGCTGTGGCGCCTCTACATGGCTGCTGCGAATTACATGAACCGCAGCGTCGATGACGACCGTTTCCATGCCGAGTTTGAGGCTGAAACGCTCATGCGCATCGGCGAGCTTGTCCCGAAGAAAACCGCGGAGCTTCAAAAATATCTCGAAGGGCTGCCGCACCGCTACTTGCGCACGCACTCGCCGATACAGATTGCCAAGCACTTCGAGATGGCCACCGCACTTTCGAAGAAGCCGGTCCAGATTTCGTTGAAGCACACGCGTGGGCTGTATGAATTAACTCTGCTCACCAGTGATCGGCCGCTGGTTTTCGCGACCATCGCCGGCGTTCTATCCGCGTGGGGCATGAACATCGTGAAGGCCAACGCGTTTGCCAACCAGGCGGGCACCATCGTCGACACGTTCTACTTCAAGGATCGTTTCCGCACCTTGGAACTGAATCCCCCGGAGTTTGATCGGTTCGAGCGTAGTATCGTCCAGGTGCTTTCCGGCGAAGTTTCGCTCCACAAGTTGATGGAAGGCCGCGGACGCACCCCGTCCAATGGCGCTACCAAGGTACAAGTCGCAACGCGGCTGGATTTCAACAATCATTCGTCATCGCACAGCACGCTGCTCGAACTCATTGCGCAGGATCGCCCCGGCTTGCTCTACAAGATCGCCTCTACTCTTGGCCGCTATGGCTGCAACATTGAAGTCGCGCTCATCGATACCGAAGGACATGTCGCTATCGACGTCTTCTATCTCACTTGGGAATGTGCAAAGTTGAGTGGCGAACACCAATTCCAAATTCGTCGCGCGCTTCTCGAAGAGCTCGAACCTGAATAGGCCTGCGTGGCGCAGCCGGCCTCGGCTGCCAAGCGAGCGGCGCAGTCCCTCTATGCCCGCGGATGCTACTCTGTAAGTAGCAGCTCTTACCGCAAGTCTCACACGGAGCAGAACTGATCAGTGTCATTTCGTAAACTCGCAACTCTCGCCGGAGTAGTGCTCTTTGGTTCATTCGGAGACGTATCGCTGGCCCGCGGCATGAAAAGCATGCCGCCGGTGGAGATCACCAACCTGGGGGCTTTGATCTCAGCCCTCGCCAATCCTTGGGTGATCGGCGGAATCCTGCTGCTACTTGGCTTTTTCAGCACCTACCTTAGTGCTCTATCATTTGCGGATCTCACGTTTGTTCTCCCGGCAACTTCGATCGGTTACGTAATCATGGCATTGCTCGGGCGCTTCTTCCTGCACGAGCATGTCAGTCTCTCCCGGTGGACCGGCGTGGCGTTGATCACCATGGGCGTCGGATTCGTCGCCGGGGGACCCGCTCTAACTGTGCATCATCATCCTGACGCCAATGCTTCCGAACGCGTGGTTAGGAACGACAAGGCATGAGGGACCTATACACGTGGTTCAGTATCTTCGCCGTCGTTGCATTTTCGACGGCTGGGGATGTCCTGATCTCGAACGCGATGAAGCTCGTTGGTGATGTCGGCCCGCTCTATCGCCGAACTGGGTTGGGCGGGGTTCTGAAATCCGTAGGTGCCAATGTGCGTCTGTGGTTCGGCATCGCGTGCATGGCGGGCAGCTTCTTCAGCCTGCTCCTGGCGCTCTCCTGGGCCGATGTGAGTCTGGTGGGACCAGCGTCCGCATCGCTCACCTTCCTGAGCAATGCGTTTTTTGCGAAGCTCTTTCTGCGCGAACGCGTCGATCGTCGCCGCTGGACGGCAGCTCTTCTGGTTGCAAGCGGCGTCGCCCTGGTAGCAATCTAATCCGAATCGTGGAATTGGTGCCCCGCATCGCATGTGCCCACGTTTTGCAGATGTGGGTGAAGTAGAACGTCACAAGAACCGCATCAGTCCTCGTGCGGGCAGATCCGGCACAAGAAACTTTTTTCCCGCGACAGCCTCCGCTGCGAGATAACCACCTCGCACGGCACCTTCCATCGTTGCTGGCCATCCGGTCGCGGTCCAATCTCCTGCCAGGAAAACCCGTCCCCAATCAGACCTCGCGCCCGGCCGGTACTCATCTAACCCGGGCTTGGGCGAATACGTAGCATGAATTTCCTTGATGACGGTGCTTTTCACCAGCTTTGCCTGACCCACCTCAGGGAAGAACTCCGCCAACTCCCGCATTGCGAGATCAATGATCTCCTGCCGCGGTTTTTCGACCAGCGTCTTCGAGGAACTCACCACCAGTTCCAGATAGCTTCCCTCGTCATTGCGCCCCTGCAACCGCGACTTGTTAAACATCCATTGGATCGTCCGATCCAGCAGGACCGCATGATCCAGTTCCGTCACCTTGCGGTCGAACCAAAGATGGATTCCGGTAATAGGTGAGCTTTCGAACCGGGCAAGCATTCCCTGTAGTGGAATTGCCTTTTTATCGTCTGGCAGGACTTGTTG
>CAZBCQ010000003.1:27073-32138 GCA_964490255.1 uncultured Terriglobales bacterium
GTCGGCGAGCGCGCAACCAGCAGCGAGTCCGGCTAAACCACCGCCTGCGATTGCTACTGTTTGTTGCGCGGGGGACATCATGCCTGGAAGCGCCGGAAAAACCCTTTGCCGAGCACCTTCAGCTTTTCCGTTGTTGTAAGCCGTATCTTGCCGCCGAAGACGTTATAGTCGGCCTTCGCGATCTTCTCTAACAGGCGACTGTAGATTTCGACCAGTACCCACATTGCGGCCCGTGCGTCCGCATCGAGCAATGGAATCAATTCGTATCCGGACTTGTAGTATTCACGGGCGCGATCTGCTTCCAATTTCAGTAGCGGCTTGAAATTGTCCGGGTTCACCTGTCCGACAAAGTGTTCGGCCGTGAGACCAAATGCCTGAAGGTCATCCTGCGGAAGATAAATGCGCCCCATCTGCGCGTCTTCTTTGACGTCGCGGATGATATTGGTCAGCTGAAAAGCTAAGCCCGTTTTCTCGGCCAGCTCTTCTGCCTGAGGATTGCGATACCCAAAGATGCGAATGCAGACCAGGCCCACAACCGAAGCGACGTGATAGCAGTACTGATACAAATCTTTGAACGTGGTATACGGAACCGCTGGCGGTTGACCCGCGCTCACCGGCTCCACTCGCACGTCCATGCTCGTGCCGTACACCAGCTTCTCCAGCAATTGAACGGGAATCTTGAAGCGCTGCTGCGTATCCGCCAATGCCAACAGCACCGGATCGTCGGTCGCACGGCCGAAACTTACCCGATGGAAACCCTCGAGCCACGCACCCAATCTCTGGCGCTTTTCTTCGTCGGAAACCTCCGGATCGTCGGAGATGTCGTCGGCATGTCGCATGAACGCGTATACCGCGCACAAGGCGTCTCGCTTCCGTCGCGGCAGAGCTACGAAAGCATAATAAAAATTCTTCGCGGAAGCGCGTGTAATACTTCGGCAGACCGCGTAAGCGGCGCTCAACTGCAGCTCTGCTGGCTTCTTTCTGGCCGGTTTGGTGGGATTCTGCGTCAATGTCCTCAAACGAGTCTCCGCACGGCTGCGCGGGCCAGCAGCATAAATTTGCGTCGCTTGGAAAGCGCCGGACGCGATTTCAGCACGTTGTAACCCTGCTTTTCAATAGCTTTTAGTATCTCCTGCCCACCTCGCGAGAACAATTCGATATCGATCGCGATTTCTTTATCGAGCTTTCCGGCAAGAGGAAGTCCGCGCTCGAACCACTCGCGCGCGCGTTGTACTTCGAACTTCATCAAACCGACAAATTCAGGCGTACAACGGCGCTCCGCAATCTGCTGCTCGGTCACGCCAAATGCTCGCAAATCTTCGAGTGGCAAATAAATTCGGTTCTTGGCGTAATCGACGGTCACGTCCTGCCAGAAGTTCGCCAACTGCAGCGCCGTGCATGTGTAATCGGAAAGCCTCTGTCGTTCTTCGTCCCTATAGCCGCACACGTAAAGCACGAGTCGGCCAACCGGATCCGCCGAATTCACACAGTATCCTCGCAAGTCATCGAACGTGGGATACCGCCCAACCGTCTGATCCTGTCGAAAGGCCTTGAGCAAATCGGCAAATGGCTTCTTGGGGATGTCACACTCCCGCACCGTCTCTCGGAGCGCCACAAAGACCGGATGCTTCGGATTTCCCGAGTAGCACGCCTCCAGCTCCGCTTCCCACTCGTCCATTAACTGTAACGAAAGCTGCGGATTCCCTACCTCATCCCCGAGGTCGTCGCTGATTCGACAATAGGAGTAAACGTTGTAGAAGTTCTGGTGCAAACGCGCAGGCAGAAACCACGTGACCACCGAGAAATTTTCGTAATGACTGGTCGCGAGCCGCTTGCAATAGGCTTGCGACTCGGCAAGAGAAGGAGCCTGGGCAGGAATGGCATATTCAGCCGGCAAAGCAGCCCAACCCGAACCTGTTTGGAAACTCGTGCTGTTTGGAGCTGCCATTCCCACGCAATCCTGAGCAAACCAAGTCCTGAGAACCGCCAGTTCCCAGGACCTGATCTAAATTCCAAAAAATTTAGTGACCGGGAATAATGGCTGTCTTGATGTCGCCATTCCGGTTCAGCATGTGCTGCAGTACGTGATGCAGACGCGACAGTGGCGCTTCACCCGTAATGTAATCCGCGCTGCGAATCTTCCGCTCAGAAATCAACGCGAACGCCTTCCGTACGCTCTCCGGCGTGTGATGGAAAGTGGCCTTCAGAGTGATCTCTGAGTAGTGGAGCCGATTTGTGTCCAGCGATACCTTCGTGCCGCTCGCACATCCGCCGAAGAAGTTCACCGTCCCACCCTTGCGCACCATGTCGATGGATTGTTCCCATGCCAGCGGACGTCCGACAGCCTCGATCACCACATCCGCACCGCGCCTGTCAGGAGTCAAAGATCGAACCGCGCCAACAGGATCATCCGTCTTTGTGATCTGGATTACATCATCCGCGCCCAGGCGCTTGGCAGCGGAAACCTGTGAATCGCGCTTCACCATCGAGATCACGTTGCATCCGGTCAGCTTGGCCGCTTGTGTAAACATCAACCCAATTGGACCGCCGCCGATAACGACAACCGTATCGCCGATCTCCACTCCGGTTTCATGCAACCCGCGCAGGACGCACGCCAGCGGCTCGGCCATTGCGGCTTCTTCAAAGCTCACATTGGTTGGAATAGCCAGCATATTCGCTTCGACAATGCGGCGCGGGACCTTGATGTATTCCGCGTACGCCCCGTTGTTGAAGAGCAGATCCTCGCAGAGATTCTCCTGATGCTTCGAACAGTAGAAGCACATACCGCAGGGCGCCGAGTTCAGCGCCACCACGCGCATTCCCTTCTTGAAGCCTTTTACCTTGGGCCCAACTTCCTCGATAATCCCGGCCAATTCGTGGCCGAACAGAGCGGGTGGCACGATCATGCGTGCGTGATAGCCGCGTTGATACACCTTCAGATCGGTGCCGCAGGTCAGTGCGACCTGCACCTTGATCAGAGCTTCTCCTTCACCAACTCTTGGGATCGGTACCTTCTCGATTTTTATGTCCTCTTTCCCGTAGAGGACAGCTGCTGTCATCTGACCGTTCACTCGTTAATTCCCTTCCCAGGAACTTCCAGGCTGAATCACCAACTTCATTGTGTCTGGCTGCGGATGCGCAGCAACATTCAGCCCTTCCACAGCTCCTGAAAGCGGAAAGCGATGACTGATAAGGCTTTCCAGATTAGCGGCTCCATTGAAAACCCAGTCGGTGGATGCAGGTTGCATCTCTACCGAGGCGCTGTAGGAGCCAAGTAATGTCTTCTCATCGACGCAGACTGAAGCCGGATCGATCGTCGCCTGCTCCCTTACTGTCTGCGCGAATAACATGATGCGGCCGCCAGGACGCGCTGAATCAATCGCTGCACGAATCAACTTCGTTCCAGGGACCGCCAAAATGACCGCATCAGCACCGCGCCCCTCAGTGATTTCCCGTATAGATTCAACTGTGTCTCGGCGCGAGGCCTCAATCGAGTTACTTAACCCAAAACTACGGGATATTGTAAGCCTCTGCGGGAACAAATCGGAAGTTATTACCCTTGCGCCTGCCCTCGCCGCCAGAACGCCTAGAATGATCCCTATGGGACCTTGACCGATTACCAGAACTGTCTCCGAGTGTCTAAGCCCCAGCGATTCAATGCCCTTCCAACAGGTATTCACCGGCTCAGCAAACGATGCCCGCTCGAATGAAACGTGATCCGGTATCCGCACCACGCCCTTCTGGACAATCCAGTCCATGACCCTTATGTACTCGGCGAAACCTCCGCCAGACGGCTCGTAGCCGGCGGTGCATCCGACTTTCTTGTACACCGGACATTGAGCAAACACCTTATGTTCGCAGTAATAACACTCACCGCACGGGATGTGATGGAACACGATCACGCGATCGCCCGCACGAAACTGAGTCACTCCCTCGCCCACCGCCGCGACCACCCCCGCCGTCTCGTGTCCGAAGATCCGCGGAGCGGAGTGCGATCCTGTTGAAATCTTCTTCAGATCGGTACCGCAAATACCACAGGTGTGTACGCGAACCAGCAACTCGCCCGGCCCGATCTTGGGAACCCGAACTTCCTCCATGCGCACATCATCGATGCCACGGTAAACCGCAGCCTTCATCGTGGCGGGTATCTGCTTTGTGCTCGATTGATCCTGAAGTTGTGTAGCTGTACTCAATCAGTTCTGTCCTTTAACTCACTTGAACCGCTCGCACCTGCCGAATCTCCGTCGTCAGATGCTCCAGTCCCAAGCGAAGCTCTGCTGCAGCTTTGCTGGAGTTACGTCCCATTCGTATCAAGCCCGGCCAGTGCGTTGGCCGGAGACTTACGTGTCCGAGGAAACCAGCAGCTCGAAATTTTCCACTTCCATCGACAAAATCCGCGAACGGCAGCATCGGAAACTCGAGTTCGTCGGAAATCGTCTTGACCGCACAAAACGGAATTCCGTGCCGTTTCGCGACAGTGGCAACCGCAGCGCCTTCCATGTCTACTGCTTCTGCGTCGAAGCGCGCATGCAGTTCGAGTTTGGCATTTCGATTTGCAATAAATCCGGAACTCACAATCCTGCTAGTTGAACGCGATTCGGTTCGAAAACTCTCGCCGGTAGTCCCATCGACCACTACTCCAGCGACTATCTCGTCCCCGACTTTGCGATCTCTGATCAACGCTCCAGCGAATCCCGCCGAAACCAAAATGTCCGGCCTGAAGGCCATTACCAATGCCTCGGTCGCGGCAATACCCGGCGCGCGCCCAATGCCGGATGCGGCATATGCCGTCTCTCCGCTCGCATCGGTTCTCATCACAAACGGCGTCTGCTGAATGCGGACAGCACTCCACCCCGAAATGAACGGAGCCACTTCGCGCTCCATCGCCGAGATGATGCCGATCCTAATGGACATAGCCGTTTGCCTGAAACCATTCCGCCGCTCGCCGAAGCGCTCTATCGACCGGAACAATCTTCCAGCCCAACTCTTTCTCGGCCTTTGCTGAGGAAACAAACATCTTCTTGCGACCCATTCGCACAGCGTCGATGGTGGCGCGCGGCTCCCG
>CAZBCQ010000003.1:32238-51395 GCA_964490255.1 uncultured Terriglobales bacterium
CAAACATCTTCTTGCGACCCATTCGCACAGCGTCGATGGTGGCGCGCGGCTCCCGTCCTAACACGTACCCCGTGAATGTTGTATCCAGCACACTGAACCCAAGCGCAACTGCGTAGGGCAACTTCACTTTAGGAGCGGGAATTCCCGTGATCGCCGCCAGCTTTTGCAGAATCTGTTGCAGCGTCAAATTTTCGCCGCCCAGAATGTAGCGCTCGCCTGATCGCCCTTTCTCCAGCGCCGCCACATGCCCTTCCGCGCAAACCGTCGCATCCACCAGGTTTAATCCCGTATCCACATACGCGGGAAACTTGCGCCGCAAAAAATCCAGAATGATGCGCCCAGTCGGAGTCGGTTTCAAATCCTGCTCACCAACTGGCGTGGACGGATTCACCACCACAACGTTGGCTTCGCTCCGCCCCGCCTCGAGGGCGACCTGCTCCGCCATGAACTTCGATCGCTTATAGTGACCGATCATATCGGCGAGACTCACCGGCGAACCCTCATCCACCGTCGACCCATCGCTCTGGAATCCCATCGTCGCTACGCTGCTCGTATACACGACTCTCCGCACGCCTGCTTCCTTCGCGGTCTGGATCAGCGAACGCGTTCCCTCGACGTTCGACCGGTACATCTCCTGGGCATCCGCCTTATTCTTTGTCCAGAGCCGATAATCAGCCGCAACGTGGAAGACGAAATCGCAACCAGTCATCGCCTTCTTCAACGAAGCTGCATCGCGCAAATCACCCAGTGCACGATCCGCCGTCAGTGCGTTTAAGTTTCTCAGATCGCTCGTCGGCCTCACCAGCAGTCGCAGGTCAGCCCCATTCGCCGCAAGCAACCGCGCTACATGGCTTCCGAGAAAGCCCGTAGCCCCGGTAACGAAGATCCTCGGCGTGTCGTGCGAACCGACACGCACGCTAGCAATAGAAGACGCGATTGAATTGGAAGGACTCGTCGTATGCGCCACCTTAGTCCAACCCGAGATGGGCGCCTTCCGCTGCGGATGACGGCACGACCGAAGCTGCGTTGCCCATCTTGTCTGCTCGTTGCAGGCCTTTCATGACCTGGGAATAAGTCGCCAGCGCGAGCAACGGGAAGTACTCGGCATACATGTGATACTTCAGGTAGAAAACCTTCGGGAAGCCCGTACCCGTGTACGTCTTCTCCCACCACGAACCATCTTTGCGCTGCGTGCGTAACAGGAACATGATGCCGCGCTCGACGCAGTTGCTGCGCGTATCGCCCGCCGCAAGCAATCCCAGCACTGCCCATGCCGTTTGCGAAGCTGTACTCTCCCCCTGACCGCGCAGTGCTGGATTATCGTAAGATCCGAGCGTCTCGCCCCAGCCGCCATCCGGGTTCTGCACCGACCGCAACCACTCAGCCGCCTGTTGCACGTACGGTTCGTGATTATCGACACCAATGGCTTGCAATCCGCGCAGCACCAGGAACGTACCGTAGATGTAGTTGCATCCCCAGCGTCCGAACCAGCTGCCATCCGGCTCCTGTTCGTTGATCAGGAACTTGATTGCCTTCTTCACCGCCGGATGCTCTAGCGTGTAGCCGTGATTCGCCAGCGTCTCGAGCACGCGCCCCGTAATGTCCACAGTCGGCGGATCGAGCATCGCGTTGTGATCGGCAAAGGGAATGTACTGGAACACCATCTTCGTATTGTCTTTATCGAAGCTGGCCCAGCCGCCGTTCTTGCACTGCATCGACAATACCCAGTCGATAGCCCTCTGCACCGACTCGTGCTGATAGCGCTCGTTGGTGTGATCCACGTGATTCAACGCCAGGCAAACCTGCGCCGTATCGTCCACGTCGGGATAGAACTCATTGTTGAACTCGAAGTACCATCCGCCCGGCTGCGCCTTCGGATTCTTTGCTGACCAGTCGCCCTTGTGCGTGATTTGCTTCTTCAGCACCCAATCTGCGGCCGCCTGCATGCGCGGATCCGTGCGTGACACACCGCTTTCTCCCAGTGCAAACATTGCGTACACGGTATCCCATACCGGTGACTTGCACGGCTGCATGCGGAACGTATCTTCTTCCTCGATCCCCAGCGCTTCCAATTCATCCATCGCGCGAATGAATTGCGGATCATCCACCGAGTACCCCAGCGCGCGCAGAGCGATGATCGAGTTCATGATCCCGGGAAAAATCGCGCCTAGTCCGTCGCTCATCTCCAGCCGTTCGAGCATCCACTCTTCGGCAGCCTTCATGGCAATCGAACGAAGCGGCCGGACATGCACCCACTCGAACCAGTGCGTGATCCGGTCACATGCCAGGAAGAAATTTCGCCAGCTTACGATTTTTTTATTGTCCCAATGAAGATGAAGGCGCGCGTTCTTGCGCCCGGCGACGAAAAGCTCATCGATCCCCATCTCCGGCGCTATCTTCTTGAATGGCTTCGTCGCATACACGATCGCGAGCGGGATGAAGATCGCACGCGACCACGAAGAAATTTCGTAGATGTTGAACCAGAACCAGTTCGGAAACAAGACAATCTCCGGCGGAATCGCCGGAACCGCATCCCACTCGTACTGCCCGAAGAAACACAGGTAAATCTTGGTATAGGTATTCGCCGCGGTCACGCCACCCAATTCAAGAATCTTCGTTCGGGCTCGCGCCAGCGCGGGATTATCCGCACCATACCCGCACAGTTTCAGCGAAAAATAAGTCAGAATCGAGGCACTGATTTCTGATGGACCGCCCTCGTAGATCGGCCAGCCACCATCGTCATTCTGGTGAGCCAGCATCCAGCGGCACGCCTTCTGTAGCTTCTGGGGATCGCCCGTCCCCAGCAGGGTGTGCATCATGATGTACTCGGCTTCCAGCGTGGTGTCTGCTTCCAACTCACCACACCAGTAGCCCTCTTCATGCTGAATGGAGAAGAGGTAACGACGAGCGGCGTCCATGCTGGCCGCCAATCGACTCATCATGTCGTCGACTTTCCCAAAACGCATCGGGGCCTGGGAGGGAGAAGCACCCGAAATTTCAGCCATTCTGTAGCACTCCGCAGCGTTCGTGAGACTTTCGTCTCAGTCTAGATACTCCGAATCGGGGAGTACCAAAACATCTTATCTTTTGAGGCGGCTTGGTTTGTCCGCCCATTCCCGGCCCTTCCAAGGGCCAGTCCGACTAACTTACGCTCGCGCCTTCGATCCGCACGAACTCCCGCGGCGCGTTGTTCACTGCGTCGGCGATCTCCGGCGGAAGCCCGAAGCGCACATTCTCCGGCATCACTTCGACTTCCTGAACATTATTGAAGCCAATCTCGATGAGGTACGTGACCGCTTCTTGTACCAGGATTTCCGGCGCCGACGCGCCTGCAGTCAAGGCGATGGTCTTCACCCCTTCCAGCCACTCAGGCTGAATCGAGCGAAAGTTTTCGATCAAATGAGACGGCGTTCCCAAGTTGCGAGCAACTTCAACTAGGCGGTTGGAGTTCGAGCTGTTTACCGACCCTACAACCAGTAGCAAACCTGCATCGCTCGAGGTCTGCTTCACTGCTGTCTGGCGATTCTCGGTGGCATAGCAGATGTCCTGCGCCGCCGGTCCCTTGATGTTCGGATATTTGAGTTTCAGAGCTTCAATGATGTCGCGGGTTTCATCCAGGCTTAACGTAGTCTGCGTAAGATAAGCGACCTTATTGGGATTCGGGATGTGAACTTTGTCCACATCCTCGACCGACCCAACCACTTGCGTCACCAGCGGTGCCTCACCGAGCGTGCCGATAACCTCGTCGTGATCGTGGTGGCCGATCAGGATGAGCGAATAACCTTCCTTTGCAAAGCGGACGGCTTCTACGTGGACCTTGGTTACCAGCGGGCAAGTAGCATCGATCACTCTCAGCTTACGAGCCTTGCTGGCCTCGCGCACCTCGGGCGAAACACCGTGGGCGCTATAAATCACGCGCTCGCCGGCCGGAACCTCTTCGACGCTGTCGACGAACACGGCTCCCTTTGCCTGCAGTTCTTCCACCACGAATCGGTTGTGTACGATCTCTTTGCGCACGTAAATGGGAGCGCCAAAGGTTTCCAGCGCGATCCGCACGATGTCGATGGCCCGCACCACCCCGGCGCAGAACCCTCGCGGCTTCAGAAGTAGCAAAGTTTTGCCGTTTTCAACGTTCACTATTTGCCATCCACCAAACTATAGATTCAAGTATGCCCAAACTGTATGCATTTAAGAATAGCTAAGAAGATGCCCTGAAGTCAATGTAACCGCCTGATCTTACTGGGGTTAGCATCGATTGGGCGGGCAGAAGGCTTGAACGGTGGCCATGGCACATCCGTTGGGACCGAAGTTGGGGCTTTATTCCCTCCAGCCCACTCGCTTCAACCAGTCCTGGTACTCGCGCCAGAATTTCTCGAAATCCTTGGGGCGGTTCTGATCCCTCCGGCGCGCAAACTCTCGATTCGCGGCATCCGCGTCTGCGAATGGAGCAAATCCCAGGGCCACGCGGCGTTCGTCCACGTGTTCTGGATCCTCAATGGGAACTAATGTCATCTCGCCCCATTCATTCCAGTTGAACTGGGTACCGTAAAGTTGCTTCCGCCCCTCGTACATCCGTATTCGGTCTTCCAGCATGCCGGCATTTTTCGGATCCGCCTCATTCTCGCCGGCCGCGTGTTGCAGCAACTTCAACGCCCTTCGTTGAAGCGACGGATTTCCAATCGCATGTTGCACGATCATCCAAGCAGCGTAGGCGCCGTCTTCACCGACCTCACTCTGCCCTGGCCAACCGCGCGCCTCCAGAATTTCAGTTAACCGGGCCGCATTTTTCTGGTGCACGGCTTCCATTCGCGGATGGTATCCCTCCCACAGAGTACCGTCGCACACCAGTTCCGCTCGCACACGCTGGTCTTCCTCCATCATGGCCAGCAATTCGGAGCGCAGCTCTTCGTCCATGGTGATCCAGGTGAACTAGGCGTTGGTCTTCAGCATCTGCTCGGCATGCTTACGGCTGGCATCCGTGAGGGTGGCTCCACTTAGCATTCTTGCCAACTCTTCGCGACGGCCCGTGGCATTCAGGTGCTTGATGGCGGTTCGGGTCCGTCCTGCAGACTCGGTCTTTTCAATCAGGTAATGATGATCCGCAAAGGACGCGATTTGCGGTAGGTGAGTAACGCAGAGAACCTGGGTGCTCTGCGCCAGGGTTTTCAGTTTACGGCCTACGGCTTCAGCCGCCCGTCCCCCAATTCCGATGTCGATTTCATCGAACACCAACGTGCGCTGTGCATTGGCTCTCTTCTTGGTCGACTTTCCTGCCTCGACCGATACCTTCAACGCCAGCATCACGCGGGAAAGCTCACCGCCTGAAGCAATCTCCTCCAGCGGCCGCAATGGCTCCCCGGCGTTCGTTGCAATCAGGTACTGCACCTGGTCGAATCCGCTCTCGGACCAGTTCTCTTCCTCATCACCACCGGTGACCTCAACCTTGAAGCGGGCTCTCATCGCGAGATCGTTGACTTCGCCTTCAACCATCTTCTCCAGCTTGCGCGCCGCCTCAAAGCGTTGTTTCGACAGCGTGCGGGCCGCAATCAGGTACGCCGCACCTGCTTCCGCGAGTTCCTTCCTTAGCTTCCGCAGGATTTCGTCCTTGTTTTCCATCTCGTGCAACTTGCGCGAGACCTCGTCTCCATACGAAATCACTTCGTCCAGAGTGTGGCCGTACTTACGTTTCAATCGATCGAGCGCCGCCAACCGGTCTTCCACCTCAGCCAACCGCTCTGGTGACACGCTCACTGACTCCGCATAGTCCCTCAGAGTCGCCCCAATGTCCTCGACCGCGATCTTCGCCGCGTCCAATTGAGCCAGTGACTCGCGAAGCTTGTCATCGTACTTAGCGATTTCCTGAACCTGCTTGTACCCGGCGCGAATCAGCGCAGCCGCCGACACCTCGCCCTCGTATAGCGCTTCATGCGCAGACTGCGCCGCCGCATAGATTTTCTCTGCGTTGGCGAGTACCCGCTTCTCGGCGGCCAACTTCTCGTCTTCGCCCGCTTGCGGATTCACCTCCGCAATTTCCTTCTTCTGGAACGACCACAGGTCCAGCATCCGCAATCGATCCTGCTCATCCTTCTCGAGCGACTCGATCCTGTTTCGCAGTTCCTTCCATCGTGCGAACGCTGCTTCGGTCGTCTGTCGATCGCTCCCCGCGTACCTATCTAGCAATTCCAAACGCGTCTTCTCGTCGAAAGACAAAATCGATTCCCGCTGTGCGTGCACTGACGCCAACACCGGCGCTAACTGCTTCAGGACCGTCACCGTTGCCGCCTGGTTGCACACGAAGACGCGCCCGCGTCCTCCAGCCAGAATCTCTCGCCGCAGGATCACCTGTTCGCCATCAAAATCAATCCCGTTCTCGCCGAGTATCGCCGTCGCTGCCATTGCCTCGGCAGGCTCCGGCAATTCGAACACAGCGCTCACGACAGCTTTGTCGGTACCGTGGCGAATCACATCGGAAGAGGCTTTCTCTCCCAGCAGCAAAGCCAACGCATCAATGAGAATGGATTTCCCGGCGCCCGTTTCGCCGGTCAGGAGATTCAGACCGGAGGCAAACTCCACAACCACACTATCGATGACTGCATAGTTTTCGACGCGCAGTTCCAGGAGCACGGCACACCCACGACAAGAGTTGAATTCTGGCCCGCAGTTTAGCAGCGGAAATGGTTGAGTGGTAGACGTCTGTTGGAAAGTCAAAGCTGGCGTTCGAAGAACGAGCTAGTTGCTAAGTGCTAACTGCTAATTACTCGCCACATGTACCTTGTATGCAATCAGTACATGCCCTAGTGCGGCCATCTTACGGAGTACCTTGATCTATAATTACTTTTTGCGAGATCCAGCGCAAAAAATACAAGAGAAGTGATGCCAACTCCCCTTTTGATAGCCAGTGTTGTGGGTGGTGACGAACTAATGAATCTGCTTGGGCAGACTGGTCCCGTCGCCAAAATCGTTCTTCTCCTCCTGCTTTGTTTCAGTCTGTTTTCATGGGCGATCATCCTGTCCAAGTGGAGCGTGTTCCGCCGTGCGCGCGTCCAAAGTTCGCGTTTTCAGCGAGCCTTCCGCCGCGCCACACGTCTTCAGGACATGTCTGCAGTGTCGGATCAGTTTAAGCCCAGCCCGCTCGCGGCTGTGTTTGAGGGCGGATTTGAGGAACTGAAACGCCAGGGTGGAGTGCGGAACCCGATTGCCGTCCAGCGCGCCATGCAGATCGCTTCCTCTGAAGAGTTGACGCGCCTGGAGCGCCGCCTTTCCTGGCTGGCAACCACCGGCTCCGTCACACCCTTTGTCGGCCTGTTCGGAACGGTTTGGGGCATCATTGATGCGTTCCAGGGTCTCGGTACGGCTGGCGCAGCCACTCTTCGGGCCGTCGCGCCAGGTATTTCGGAAGCGCTGATCACCACCGCTGCGGGCCTGTTCGCCGCCATTCCGGCCGTAATCGCCTACAACTTCTTCGTAAATGAGGTGCGCCAGTTCGGCGCGCGCATGGACGACTTCTCCCTGGAAATGCTGAACAGCGTCGAGCGGGTTGTTCCCGCAGCTCCCACCCGCCAATCAGTCGCTGCTCAGGAAGCGGAGCTTCGTTCGTAGATGGCTTTCACCAACGCACAAGGCCGGACTCAAAGTTCTCTCGCCGAGATCAACGTCACGCCACTGGTAGACGTTATTCTCGTGCTTCTGATCATCTTCATGGTCACGGCCCCGGTTCTGCAGTCTGGCATTGAAGTGAACGTGCCTAAGACAAAAACGGTGAAGCAGATCACCGAAGAGCGCCTGGTAATCTCGATTGATAAGTCACAGAAGGTTTTCCTGGGCAACGATCCCATCAACATCAACGAGATTGGAACCAAGCTGCATCAGAAAATTCGCGATCCGCAGGGCCAGTACATTTATGTTCGAGCCGACGAGAATGTTCCGTTCGGTGTTTTTGCCACCGTCATGGATGCGGTGAAGCAGTCCGGAATCACCAATGTCAGCATCGTGACCCAGCCCCTGAATGAGCATGGCGGCCAACGCTGATATTTTTACAGAACGTGAATCACTAGGATTCCCGCTAGTCTCCTCGATAGCGGTCCACGGACTTCTGTTCGCCTCGATCCTCGTCTATACGTACGTTGCGGGGCGTCCAGGACAAAGTTGGGGAACTGAAGGCGGTGGCGACGGGGCCATCAGCGCAAACCTGGTTACGACTATTCCGCTTCCCAAGCCCCCTGTGGAAACCCAGAACATTCTCGCGAACGATTCCAAAGGCCTCACACAATCTCAGCCTAAGGTAGAGGAAGTACAACCGCCTCCCGACGCGATCCCTATTCCCGATCGCACCGTAAAGCCCAAGCCGAAGCCAAAGGAAAAGCCGCGAGCCACCACCCAGGAAAAGCCCAAGCCCGTGGAAGAGGCCAATAATGTTGTGCCTTTCGGACAGGGCGGCCCGGTAAGCGGTCCGTATGGTAGCTTCAGCGCAGGCGGCGCCAAAGGCGGATTCGGCTTCAACGGCGGCGGCGATTTCGGCTCGCTGTACGCCTATTACGTTCGCGTGGTTCAGCAAAAGGTTTCTGAAAATTGGCTTAAGTATGAGATTGATCCGCGGATCACCGCGGCCAACCGCGTCTATGTCACCTTCGACATTACCCGCAACGGCCAGCCGCGCAATATACAAGTCGAGCAGTCCAGCGGAGTTCCTTCGCTCGATCAATCCGCCGTGCGTGCTTTACAGCGTATTGACACATTTGGGCCTCTGCCGGCCGGTTATTCAGGAAATCAGGTTTCCGTAGAGTTCTGGTTCGACTATAAAAGGTAATAGGTTGTGAATAATCCGCGTTGCGAAATCCCGGAGTTCATTCAAGGCGAATGATGAAAAAGGTCTTCCCCGCACTTATATTGTTTCTTCTTTCCTTCTACCTGCACGCGCAAACTGATTGGATTCGTACCGGCACCGGCCTGGGCGTAGAAAAAATTCGCATCGCCGTTCCCGATTTCAAATCGCTCTCTTCCGATCCCCAAGCTGCCCGCCTGCAGAAAGTCTTCAATGACACGCTCTGGAACGATCTCGACAACGCTGGCATTTTCGATTTAGTTTCCAAAAGCTTTTACCCGCTCGAGGTCCCCGGTCAGCCACAAGAAGTCAAATTCGACGCGTGGGGAAATCCCCCACCGAACGCCGGCATGCTGGTTTTTGGCAATCTGAATCTCGCCGGCCAGAATCTCACCGTCCAGGGCTGGCTTTATGACATCAAGAACACCGCCGCCCCGCAGATTCTCGGCAAGCAATACAACGATCAGGCTACGCCTGAAGCCGCACGCATCATTGCCCACAAATTCGCGAACGAAATCATCTTTCGACTCGGTGGTGGTATTAACGGAATCGCTGAAAGCAAGATTGCCTATGTAAGCAATCGCAGCGGGCACAAAGAAATATGGCTGATGGACTATGACGGCGCCAATCAGCATCAACTTACGCGCACCGGTTCCATCTCGCTGTCGCCACGCATCTCGCCGGATGGCTCCCGCGTGGCATATAGCGCAATCGCGGGCGGAAGCTGGGAGATCGAAGTGTTTTCGCTCGATCTGAATCGCAACGTTTCCTTCCCGAGGTTTGGTGGCACGAATCTCTCTCCAGCATTCTCGGCTGACGGGACCAAGATCGCCTTCTCATCTTCGCGAACGGGCGATCCGGAAATTTACATCGTCGATTCCACTGGGCACGCGCTCAAGCGCGTCACCGCTGATAAGGGCCCGGACGTATCGCCGACCTGGAATCCCAAGACCAACGCACAGATTGCCTGGGTCAGCGGCCGCACGGGTCTGCCGCAGATCTACACCATGGAGAGCGACGGTACCAACGTTCAGCGCATGACCGATCAGGGTTATGCCGTATCGCCATCCTGGGCCCCCAATGGTCAGTTCCTGGCATTCGCGTGGATTCGCCGTTACGGTCCCGGTGCTCCCGGCGCGCAGGATATCTATGTGATGGACATCACCACGAAACAATTTGTCCAATTAACGCACGAGGCCGGGCGCAACGACTTCCCTTCATGGTCGCCGGATAGCCGTCACATTGTGTTTCAGTCAAACCGTACAGGTACTGATCAGATCTGGACCATGCTCGCCGACGGTTCGAATCAGAAGCAGCTAACGACTTCCGGCCAGAATTCGCAACCGAACTGGAGTTTTAAGTAGGACCTCAGCGATTCAATTTCGCTGAACGCATTTACGTGTACGCATTGAGAGTAGCCGGACAGCAGTTCCGGCGCCCTGAACTTTTTAACTACATACGCCATCCCCGCAGATGGCAGGAGGATCAGTTGAAGCACAGAGCGTTTCAGTGGTCGTTGATCATTCTCGCGCTGGCCAGCGTTATGGCACTGGGTGCCTGCAAGAAGAAAGTAACGCCGCCACCACCGCCGCCACCGCCGCCGCCCGCGGCACCGACCGCCTCGTTGACGGCAAACCCGAACACCATTCAGCAGGGACAGTCCACCACCCTGACCTGGGAGACGCAGAACGCTACCGACGTCACCCTGGATGGGAACAAAGTGGACCCCAACGGTTCCCAGACCGTTAGCCCGACCGATTCCACCACCTATCACTTGCTCGCAAAGGGTACGGGTGGTTCGCAGGAATCCACCGCGCGCGTGACGGTAACTCCGCCGCCTGCTCCGGTCACCAAGGCTCCGTCGCCCACCGAGATGGATCTGTTCAACTCGAATGTGAAGGACGTCTATTTCGACTATGACTCCTACGACATCAAACCTGACCAGCAGACCGCACTCCAGGCAGACGCCGCTTTCCTGAAGCAGAATCCTGGCATCACCTTCACCATTGAAGGCCATTGCGACGAGCGTGGATCCACCGAGTACAACCTCGCGCTCGGTGACAATCGTGCCAACGCGGTGAAGAATGCCCTGGTGCAATCAGGTGTCGATGCGAGCCGCATCAAGACGATCAGCTATGGCAAAGAGAAGCCGTTCTGCACCGAGTCGAATGAAAGCTGCTGGCAGCAGAATCGCCGCGGCCACTTCGTCTACGGCAAGCAGTAAGGATGAACGCTTGCGACTGCCCCATCCAAGGCTTCTGTTGGCTTGGGTGGGGTAGCCCGAGATGGCGACAGCATTGAAGGCTGGCCTTAGGGGTCACGAACCTAAGTTGTGAACACCGCCTTTAGCCCCGGCCTGCGCTCCGCGTTATGATTGCTCTTACGGAACATTTCAGTACAGGAATCGCAATGAAACCAAACAAGCTGTTTGCCGCTGTTGCCTTGCTGGCCCTTTCCACCTCCCCTGTTTTCGCCGCCAACAAGGATATGGTTCAACTGCAGACGCAGGTTCAGGCCATCCAGGACCAGCTTACGCAAATGAAGCAATCGATCGACGAGCGTATGGGGGTGATGCGCAACCTCGTCGAACAAAGTACCGACACCGTGAACAAACTGAATGGCACTATGTCGGACCTGCAGAAGTCCCTCGTCCAGCAGCACACGGATTCCGGAACGCGCACCGATCAACTCTCGGGCCAGATTCAGGCTCTCAACGACAGCGTTGACGAACTCAAAGCACGCCTTAACAAGATGTCGCAGCAACTCGACACCATGCAGGCAGCAGGGCAAAATCTGAACACCGCTCCTCCTGGGAGCACGACTGCACCTGGCACTCCCGGCACAACTGGCGCAGCCGGTCCCGGTGCCATCCCTCAGGCGCAAGCACCCCCGCCCGACGTGCTCTACAACAACGCCCTGCGCGACTACAACTCCGCGAATTATCAGCTCGCGGTCCAGGAATTTGCCGATTACATGAAGTATTACCCGTCCACCGATCTCGCCGGAAATGCACAGTTTTATTTGGCCGATATCGAGTATCGGCAAGGCAACTATGAACAGGCCGTGAAGGATTACGACAAGGTGCTGGAAGTATATCCGGGCGGCAATAAGACCGCGGCGGCTCAGTTGAAGAAGGGCTATGCGCTTCTCGAACTGGGACAGCGCTCTGCTGGGGTTAAGGAGTTGAACTCGCTGGTTCAGCGCTATCCGCGCAGTATCGAAGCACAGCAGGCGCGTGATCGTCTTCGCAAGATGGGGGCTACGGCTTCATCGGCCAAGCCCTCGGCTTCGCGCCCCTGATCATTACTCTTCTGCAATCGCGGCGTCCTGTTCGCGCGCGGCTGGTTGTTCCTTCAGCGGAAGCTTCAAACTCCTCAGGCAATAGCTGATCTCACTCGCCATATCCAGGATTCGCATTCCATCCTGCACCATCAGTTTGCACGAGATCGCTTTGCGCACCGGCGTTCCCTCGCCCAAGTCATACGTCACGC
The DNA here is from genome assembly GCA_964490255.1 of uncultured Terriglobales bacterium. Taxonomy (GTDB): domain Bacteria; phylum Acidobacteriota; class Terriglobia; order Terriglobales; family Acidobacteriaceae; genus JAJPJE01. The sequence continues at coordinate 44,551 of CAZBCQ010000003.1, forward strand.
GACAGTACTGGCAGTCTTCATTCCAACAAAACCGACCGTACGATATATCTTCCGGCGCGAGAAACTGCAGGCAGCGCAGGACCATGTTGCTATCCGGAACTTCGAACTCGCGTCCGCGAATCTGTATGCGCACCAGCCGCTGGTACGGCCGCATTAATGGGCCAGGAGAACTCATGTGCGCGATTCTACTGCGCCCAGTTTGCGCACACAAAAAACTAAAGGGCGTAGGCGACCGGGTGCGGAGGTCGCTCTACGCCCATACTCCTCGGAAACTCACGAGGAGTGCGCAAAGGCTCGAGACGTCACTAAACGCCAGCTCAGAGCACAGTTATCAATACTAACGTTGCAAGCGCGTGAAAGTTTCGCATCGCGGTTCGCGTGGCGCAGCCTACCCCGGCTGCGCGCCTTTGTCTGCACGCGTTCATCTGCGCGCCTTTCTCATCATGAGCCGCGCAGGGCGAGGATCCGCATTTTTCGCCATCCGAGCGCATCGAAAGTTGCACGGACCGGGGACCTATAGGCAACAGCACCTCTCCACCATGTCATCTGTTGTCCCATGACAAGCACACCGGACGAATTCGAGAGCAAGGGCGCAGTCGAGCAGGACAAACCCCGGCAACCTACCAACACCTCACTCAGCAATCAATTGGGTCATCGCGATCAGGACCCTTTGCTGAAAGCTAGCGACAGCGATTTCCCCGAGGAAGGTGACAGCCCGGAGCACACCGGCGAGCCACAGGAAGGATCGATTGCCACCCCGCCCGCTGACTTGGAGAAAGTTGATCAAGATCCGGGACAGCGTCAAAAACGTAATCAAGACGAAAAAGACGACCCTCTTGCAGCGTGAGATTCGTCGCACGAAAAACATGGGGCAGCCGACCTCGGCTGCCCATTCTCTTACTTAAGAACCTTAAGAACCGCTATAGGCAGTTCGAGTCTCTCATCGTGGATTGTTGCATACACGGCTTCGAGTTTGGCTCGGACGTCTGACGATAGTAACCATTGGCGCACTTGTTCATATTGTTCCTTTCGCTTGGACCAAAAACCCTCAGTCGCTCTAACCTCTTGAATGAAGGAATGCTCAGTGACCAGACAGGCGAGGTTCAAAGCAGCTTCCCGGGAACCCTCTTCCAACCACAACCGAAAGTATTCAGCGAGGTCGTTCTCCGCTTGAGCAATGCCGCATAACCAATCCTCAATGTCGGCGTAAACAGGTTCTTCCGGATCGGACCGCAAAACACTGTTCCAAAGAGCATGCAGATGAGAGCGGACCGCGATCTGCTCCTCTTGTGGCCAGTTCCACCATTCGCCATGCGACAGTCGGGCGTACAGAATTTGTGGAAGGACAAGTTCTGTTGTCGGATCGTCAAGAACGGTCACCAGTTCGAAAATCCGCGGCAGGAAGTGCCGGAAATCGTCGACACCACCCCACACCAGAAGTGCGTCTTCCGCATAGAGCTTCAGATCGCCGGCTGTGAGTTCCCGCAACGGTTTAGAATGCAGAGCTCGTTCGTCTTCCGGTTTGTGACAGCATGGACATGCATTGGTGTCATCGCGTAACTTATAACCGCCAAAAACAGTGTACAGATTCTCGACAGAAGCGTGCAGTTCGTCACCCCGGAGCATGTCAGAAGCATAGCCGAGAACTTGTGCCGAGAATAGGTCGTAAAACGAAAGAGCCCCAAATTGGGGCTCTTTTTCGTGAAACTTGAAACGCGGAACGTGCTCTACTTCAGCCTCTCCATGCACTCCTTCAGTACTTCCCGCGACGGCCGTACTCGCTCCTCCGGTAGTGTCGCCAGCGGCTCATCAGTCAGGTTCAACAGATCCGTGAAGGTCGGAGCCTTCGTGTTCACGTAGAAGACTCCGGTCAGCACTTCCCCATCTTCCTGTGCCTGGTTCACGCGTCTGATCGCTTCAATCCGGTTCGTTGGATCGTAGTCCTCTTCCAGTTTCCGCAATCGCAGCCGTGATCCATCGTGCATGGTCACGTCAACCGTCTGGCCTTCCGCATACTCGACGTCTATCTCTTCGAATGACGGCACAAAGGTGATGTCATGCAGGGGCTCTTCGTGATCTTTTGTAAATTTGTACGACTTCGTCGATCCATCGTGATCGTTGAACGTGACGCATGGCGAAATCACGTCCAGCATCACCGTTCCCTTGTGCGCTATGGCAGCCTTTAACATATTCAATAGCTGCTTCTTGTCACCCGAGAACGACCGGCCCACGAACGTCGCCCCCAATTGGATCGCCAGTGCACACGTATCAATGGGAGGCAGATCGTTGATCACGCCCGTCTTCAGCTTCGACCCCAAATCCGCGGTGGCCGAGAACTGTCCCTTAGTGAGCCCGTATACGCCGTTGTCCTCGATGATGTAGATCATCGGAATGTTGCGCCGCATCAGGTGCACGAACTGTCCAACGCCAATTGACGCCGTATCGCCGTCGCCACTCACGCCTATTGCAAGCAGATTCTGGTTCGCTAGCAGCGTTCCCGTCGCAATAGACGGCATACGTCCGTGCACGCTGTTGAAACTGGGCGACCGGCTCATAAAGTACGCGGGGCTCTTCGACGAGCAGCCAATGCCCGACAGCTTCGCTACCCGACTCGGATCGATGCCCATCTCGAACATCGCGTCGATGATTCGTTCGGAAATCGCGTTATGGCCGCACCCGGCGCATAGGGTCGTCTTGCCGCCCTTGTACTCCACCACGGTCAGGCCGATATGATTCGTCTTCGGAGTTGCAGTCGTTGTTGGAGGCGCTGCCATTTACTTGCCCTCCTGGGCTCGGATGTCGTCCGTAATGCTGCGCGCATCGATCGGAAGCCCATCATAGTACCGCACCGACTTGAGTTTTCCGACCTGGTCTGCCGGCAAATCCAGCTTCAGCAGCTGCAGCATCTGCGCATCCCGATTCTGATCGATGACGTAAATCCGCTCATGACGTGCGATGAAATCCTGCACCTCCGCCGTAAACGGATACGCCTTCACGCGCAGGTAATCGACTTCCATCCGATATTCTTTCCTTAGCTGATCCCGGCTCTCGCCCGTCGCCCAATGCGAAGTTCCGTAACCGATGATCCCAATCTTTGAGCTTCCGTCCTGCACGAGGTCCGGCTTCGGTACGCTCTTTCTCAATTGCTCGAACTTCCTCGACAGCCGATCCATATTGTTGCGGTAATCGTCCGGACGCTCGCTGTACTGCGCCTTTTCGTTGTGACCGCTGCCACGCGTAAAATACGCCGCCATCGGATGCGTATTGCCGGGAATCGTGCGATACCCGATGCCATCGCCGTCCACATCTTTGTAGCGCGCGAATCCGCCCAGGCGATCCAGATCTTCCTTCGACAACACTTTCCCACGCTTGATCGGCGTCGTCGGATATTGGAACTCATCAGCCATCCAGTTATTCATGCCAAGGTCGAGGTCTGACATCACGAACACCGGCGTCTGTGCGTACTCCGCGAGATTGAAGGCGTCCTGAGCCATCGTGAAGCACTCTTGCGGCGATGACGGGAACAGCAGAACGTGTTTCGTATCCCCGTGCGACAGGAAGGCCGTTGACAAAATGTCACCCTGCGCAGTTCGCGTCGGCAGCCCTGTCGAGGGCCCCACGCGCTGCACATCCCAGATCACTGCCGGCACTTCGGCGTAATATCCCAATCCAGTGAACTCAGCCATCAGCGAGATTCCTGGTCCTGCGGTTGCCGTCATCGAGCGCGCTCCGGCCCACGCGGATCCCAGAACCATGCCCACGGCAGCCAATTCATCCTCTGCCTGGACAATGGCGAAAGTGGCTTTGCCATCAGGACCAATGCGGTATTTCTTCATGTAATCGATAAGAGATTCCACTAGCGAAGACGAAGGCGTGATCGGATACCAGGTCACCACCGTGACTCCGGCGAACATGCATCCCAACGCCGCCGCCGAGTTCCCGTCGATGATGATCTTCCCCCGGGTCTCATCCATGCGTTCGACCCAGAACGGATCCAGCTTCTCCAGGTTCGCAACTGCGTAGTCGTAACCTGCCTTGGCGGCATTCACATTCAGATCAGCGGCCTTCTGTTTCTTCCCGAACTGCCGGCGGATGGCCTTTTCGGTCTCCGCCATGTCCATCCCGAGCAGGTGGGCCACCACGCCGGTGTACACCATGTTCTTCACCAGTTTGCGCAGCTTCGCTTCGGGACAAACTGTCGCTGCAATCTTGTCAAAAGGAACTTCGTAGAAACTCAGGTCGGTGCGTAACGCCTTGAGCTTCAGAGGTTCGTCATAGAGAACTGCGGCACCCGGCGCGAGAACCTTCACATCCTCAACTGCCGTCTCCGGATTCATTGCGACCAGGAAGTCCACTTCCTTCTTGCGGGCGACGTAACCGTTCTTATTTGCACGAATGGTGTACCAGGTAGGCAATCCCGCGATATTCGATGGGAACAGGTTCTTGCCGGAAACCGGCACTCCCATCTGAAAGATAGTGCGAAGCAAAACCGTATTGGCCGACTGGGACCCCGAGCCGTTTACAGTAGCTACTTGCAGGCTGAAATCATTCACGATCCGGGGGCCTGCAGACGCTCCGGTCGCGCCATGTACTGCCAAATCCGTTGTGGCCATTAAACGAGCACGCCTTTCCTAACTGATGAATCTTTCCCCACAAAGGTGTGACTAAATTATAAAGGCTGGATTTACTTAGATATGAGTACCGCACATTGGGCGTACCCTCAGGCACTCCGGACGGCAAGCCTGTGGCCCGAATGGGTATTCGGCCGCAACATCAGCAACTAAGCTTCTGTGAAGTACTGCGCCATGACGCGGAACTTCTCGTACCGGCATCTCACCAATTCATCGGGCGAAAGCTGCTTCAGCTGTCCCAGATGTTTCTGGAGAGCCTGATCGACTAGCGCTGCTGCGGCGTCATGGTCGCAATGCGCCCCGCCTGGCGGCTCAGGAATCACGTCGTCAATAATGCCAAGTTCCGTTAGATCTTTGGCCGTGATTCGCATGGCTTCGGCTGCCAGCTCTTTTTTGCTCGAATCTCTCCACATAATGGACGCGCAGCCCTCGGGCGAGATCACCGAGTAAACCGAGTTCTCCATCATGATCACGCGATTCGCCACCGCGATGGCCAGGGCGCCACCGCTGCCGCCTTCGCCTGTAATCGCTGTGATTACCGGAACTCGCAGCCGCGCCATCTCCCTGAGATTCTGTGCAATGGCTTCTGCCTGTCCGCGCTCCTCGGCGCCAATTCCTGGATAAGCTCCGGTCACATCCACCAACGTGATCACCGGCCGCCCAAACTTCTCCGCAAGCTTCATCGCCCGGATCGATTTCCTATATCCCTCAGGATTCGGCGATCCGAAATTCCTCAGCACCTTCTCCTTGGTCGTCCGTCCTTTTTGTGTGCCGACCACCAGGACCTCTTCTCCATGAAAGCGTGCCATCCCGCAAATCATGGCGGCGTCGTCTGCAAATCGCCGATCGCCGTGGATCTCGCTCCAATCGCTGAAAATGCGTTCTACGAAATCCAACGGATAAGGCCGCTGCGGGTGCCGTGCCAGCTCCGCGCGCTGCCACGCGCCCAGGTTCTGGGTAATCTGCTTCCGCAGTACGTTCACCTGATTGTGCAAGGCCTGCAATTGTTTGTGCGCATCTTCATTCTCGCGTCCGAGCGGTTCCAGCTGGGCGATCTGCTTCTCGATTTTTTCCAATTCCTGTTGGGCCTTTGTCGCTGTTTCCATCGCTTTAAGATTCCCGTCCGCCGTGTCGCTTCGTATCTGCTCCAGTTCCGAGCCGAGCAGATCGCATACCAGTGCATATCCAGTTGCTGCCACTGCGCACATCCTCTTCTGAGACGTTTCGTAACCGGCCGTTATTCGACCACTCGGACACTGCCCCGCCCACACAGTTCCTCGACCCGCGAAATGAACGCGTGGTCCGGCATAACATTATAGCCTTCGGCTTCCATCACGACCATGAAGTCGCCCGGACGCTCCAGATCAAACAACACCCGCGCATCTCCTTTATGCCCCGCCAGTATTCCGTGCAACTCGTCGATAACTTCGGACGTTGTCGATTCCAGCGGGATCTTTAGCCTTAGCGCATTCGGCAGTTTCGGCTTGGCTTCTTCCAATGGAACGATGTCGCTGACCATTAGCTTCGGATTCGCACCTTCTTCCACACGCACGGATGCACGCACCAATACCGGGACCTCCAACTTCAGCCGCTCCTGCAGCCGTTTGAAGTTGTCGGAGAACAGCAGGAACTCCAGCTTCCCTGTCATATCCTCCAGCGTGCCCTGCGCGTACAGATCGCCCTTCTTCGACTTCGCGATCTTGTGGCTGGTAATGACTCCGCCGGTTGCGATGCTCTCATCTCTGCCCGTAGACTGCTTCATCGCGCAAATGTCTTCCACTGTGAGCGCGCGGAAATCCCTGAGCTTATTCAAATACTTTTCCAGCGGATGCCCCGTAATGAAGAATCCCAGTATTTCCTTCTCAAAGGCCAACCGTGTGTGCTCGTCCCAATCGGGCACCTCTGGAAGCGCGTCGTTCCCATTGCCAGCCTGCGGCTGATCATCGAACACGCCGAACAATCCATGCTGCCCTGATTCGGCATCTCTCTGCGTCTTTTGGGCTCGCTCAATCGCCTTATCCAGCGCTGCCATCAGCTGATTACGCCGCCCGAGCGAATCCATGGCACCGCTCTTGATCAATGACTCCAGCACGCGCTTGTTGAGCAGCCGCAGGTCTACTTTCTCGCAGAATTGGTAGATTGATGTGAACTTCCCCAGTTCTTTGCGCGCGGCCACGATCGACTCAATCGCGTTATGACCCACATTCTTGACGG
>CAZBCQ010000003.1:51495-54496 GCA_964490255.1 uncultured Terriglobales bacterium
TCTTTGCGCGCGGCCACGATCGACTCAATCGCGTTATGACCCACATTCTTGACGGCCGCCAGCCCGAAACGAATTGCATGCTCATGTGGTGTGAAGTTCGCATCACTCACGTTGATATCTGGCGGTTCGACCGGAATGCCCATGTCTCGGCACTCATTGATGTACTTCACCACGTCGTCCGTGTTTCCGGTCACCGACGTCAACAGCGCCGCCATGAACTCCACCGGATAATGAGTCTTCAGATACGCCGTCTGATACGCCAGTACGGCGTAGGCCGCCGAGTGCGACTTGTTGAAGCCGTATCCGGCGAACTGCTCCATCAGGTCGAAGATCTTTTCGACCTTCTTCTGCGGGAACTTCCGTTCCAGCGCGCCCTGCACGAAGCGCTCGCGCTGCTTCGCCATCTCCTCAGCGTTCTTCTTCCCCATCGCGCGCCGCAGCAGGTCGGCTTCACCGAGCGAATATCCCGCTAGGCGGTTCGCGATCTGCATCACCTGCTCTTGATACACGATCACGCCCAGCGTCTCTTTCAGGACCGCTTCCAGTTCCGGCAGTTCGTACTCAATCTTTTTGCGTCCGCTCTTGCGATCGATAAAGTCGTCGATCATTCCGCCCTGTATCGGACCGGGCCGGTAGAGCGCGTTCAAAGCCGTGAGATCTTCAATCGAGTTCGGCTGGTACCTGCGCAGCACGTCACGCATGCCGTGCGATTCAAACTGGAACACGCCTGACGTCAACCCGCTATGGAAGACTTTCTTATAGGTTTCTGCATCGTCTGTCGCCAGCGTCTGCAGATTGATCTCCTCGCCCCGCACCTGCTTGATCAGCTTGAGCGCATCGTCGAGAATCGTCAGCGTCGTCAGCCCGAGGAAGTCCATCTTCAGGAGCCCAAGCTTCTCGATGGCCTTCATGTCATACGCGGTTACGATTTCCTCGTTCTTCGTCAGGTGAACCGGCACAAGATCCGTAAGAGGCTGCGGCGAAATCACTACACCCGCCGCATGTACCCCCGAGTTGCGCACGAGTCCTTCCAACTTCTTTGCCACATCGATGATCTGCCGCACCTGCGGCTCGTTTTCATATGCCTGCGCCAGCGGCGGAGAATCCTCCAACGCCTGATCGATGGTGATGTTCAGCGTCGTGGGAATCATCTTCGCGATCCGATCCACCTCCGCGTAGGGCATATCCATCACTCGGCCGACGTCCTTGATCGCCGCCTTCGCCGCCATCGTGCCGAAGGTGATGATCTGCGCCACATTCTCGCGCCCGTATTTCTCGGTCACGTACTTGATCACCTCGCCGCGCCGATTCATGCAGAAGTCGACGTCGATATCGGGCATGCTCACGCGCTCTGGATTCAGAAAGCGCTCGAACAGCAACTCGTTCTGCAGCGGATCCACATCCGTGATCGACATCGCATAGGCGACGAGCGAGCCCGCAGCCGATCCGCGCCCCGGTCCTACTGGAATCCCGTGTTCTTTCGCGTAACGGATGAAATCCCACACGATCATGAAGTAACCGGGGAACTTCATCTGCTTGATGATCTGAATTTCCCACGACAGCCGCTGCTCGTAGTCGCTGATCTGATGTTTCAGCCGTCCCTGTGCCTGCAACTCGCGCAGCAGATCCAGCCGTCGAGCAAATCCTTCACGACACACTCGCTCAAAGTAGCTGTCGATATCCATTCCCGCAGGTACATCGAATCGCGGGAAGGGATTGCTCACCTTATTCAGTTTGAAATTGCACCGCTCGGCGATCGCCAAAGTGCGCTTCAACACGTCGGGCTCGCTGCCGAAGACCTTCTCCATCTCCTCGTAGCTCTTGACGAAGAACTGGTTGGTCTGGAACTTCATGCGGTTTTCTTCAGCGACCGATTTGCCGGTCTGTATGCAGATCATCACGTCCTGGGCGTGAGCATCGTCCTCACACAGGTAGTGGCTGTCATTGGTCGCAACCACCGGAATGCCCAGTTCGCGGGCGATTCGAAACTGATCGGGAAGGATCTTGTGTTCTTGCGGGAGTCCTTGGTTCTGCACTTCAATAAAGAAGTTCCCCGCGCCGAAGATGTCGTTGAAAGTAGCCGCCGCCTGCTTTGAAGCGTCGTACTTCCCTTCCATCAGGTTCTCGGCAACTTCGCCCTTCAGACATCCCGAAAGTCCGATCAACCCCTTGCTGTGCTCCGCCAGGAACCGCTTGCTCACGCGCGGCTTGTAGTAGAATCCGTGCAGTGATGCCTCGGACGTGATCTTCACGAGGTTGCGGTATCCCTCTTCGTTCTCCGCCAGCACCAGAAGATGGTTATACGTGTCGCCTTCGGGCGCCATCCGCTCGGTGTTGTGATCCTCTTTCTTGCATATGTACAGCTCGCACCCGATGATCGGCTTAACATCCACCGCCTTCGCCGCGTTATAGAAGTTAACTGCGCCAAAAACATTGCCGTGATCGGTCATCGCGACCGCCGGCATCCCGAGTTCCTTTACCCGTTTAACCAGCTTGTCAACGTCGCAGGCGCCATCCAGGAGGGAGTAATCGGTGTGCAGATGTAAGTGAACGAATTGGGACATGGGGACTACTTCAATTGTAGTGGCCGGGTACTCCTAAGAGAAGTGACGGAGGAAAACGCTTTGTGGAAAAGAAGGCAGTTATCCCGATTTGCTCGATGTCAGCAAGAGGCTGTCGGTGCACCATCCTACGCTTCTTTTGCGCAGGGTGGTTCAAGATACATTCGCGGGGCCGAGAGCCGGCGGGGGAACGAAGAATCTCTGCATTTCAGAAATGCACAGATTCGATTCCCCGATTACAAATTACCAATTACTCGATCCCCTATTTCTTCTTGCCTGCCTTCTTCGCTGCTGGTTTCGCCTTGACCTCGGCCTTCTTAGCCGGCGCTTTCACTGCCTTCGAGGGAGCAGCTTTTACCGGCGCGGCCGTTTTCGCAGGAGCCGCCGTTTTCGCAGCAGCAGCCGCCTTCTTCGGAGCCTCTTTCGCAGCAGCCTTCTCC
>CAZBCQ010000003.1:54596-55993 GCA_964490255.1 uncultured Terriglobales bacterium
TTCTCGATGTGTTTCTGAACTACTGGCTGCTTCGTGGTCGCTGCCAGGAACATAAGCGTCTCCGGCTTCGCCGCAGTCAGCACATCCCAAGTCATGGACGGCGTCGCCGACTCCTTGCCGGTCAACTTCTTCGCCAATTCCTTCGCATCATCTTCCAGGCGCTTCCAGTTCTCAACCAGTGTCTTGTTCGGAATGGCTTTCTGGATCTCCGCGGTTTCCTTCTCCGGCAGTTTATCGGTCAGGAAGTACATGACCGCAGCCGAAGGATTTCCATCAACGCCAATTTCCAACAGTTGCTGGCGAGTTTTCAGCAATGCCGCCAAGCCATTCTGATCCACCTTCGCCGTCGACCAATGTGGATGCAGCACCTTCAGCCAGTCCTGCTCTTCCAGCGCCTTCATCACCCCTAGGGGATCATCTTCATACGCAATCTGCTCGATTTCGTATCCAATGTCCTTCTGATTTACGTGCTCGATGTAGTTGCCTTCGCGCGCGGATTGATACCGCGCCTGCGTTCGCTCCTCAAACGCCCAATGGAACCGCGCCAGAAACCTGGTAGCCCTGATCAACAAGATCGGCTGCTCCAAAAAGGCGTAATTATGTAGGACACGAATAACCTTTGCTTCCAAGTCGGCCGCGCCGTTCATCGGATCGAGTAGCAGTCCGCGTGACCCAGGATTCAGCGACAGCGCCATCGCGTTTACGGTAAAGTCCCGGCAGCGCAGGTCTTCCGCGATGCCCGAGGGTTCCACCACTGGCGGCTTACCGGGCTTGTCATACTTGGCGGTATGCGCCATCTCGATTTCCGCACGGATTCCTCCAGGGAATGTGAGCGAGATCCACTTAATGCTCTCGTCAACAGCCTCGATGCGAGCCCCGAACTTCTCCAGTTCCTTCTGGAATTTCAGCGGGTTACCTTGGACTGTGAAGTCCAGATCCCGTATCGAAAAGCCCGTCATTAGATCGCGGATGGTGCCCCCGGTCAGGTACACATTCATGCCTTGCGCACGGGCGGTTTCTTCAACGAAGTTGACGGCACGCAACTGATCCGGCGAGAGCCGGGTTTCCATCGTGTAGATGTAGTCTGCCAATTTCCTCCCGCTTACTGTTCCCGGTGGCCCGCACCGAAAGCGCTGTCCGAGAACTTGAAGAAAAGACTATGTGGCCTATTTTCTGTTACTTACAGCGCAACAGCCGCCAGACATTCGACTCAAGCAGAACTCCGCTTGGCCCATGCCCGTTGTGGGCAGATCGAATCTGGCTTCTAAGTGACTCAATTGGTGCGACTTACAGACGATCCGAAGCTGATGAATCACAAAACATAGCATATCTGTTCACATTTTGGCTACGTTTCGTTCCGTAGTCCGCTATTGGAACAGAAAAAGTGGCACAATCGG
>CAZBCQ010000004.1:0-55471 GCA_964490255.1 uncultured Terriglobales bacterium
TGAAGAACTGAAGAACTGAAGAACTGAAGAACTGAAGAACTGAAGAACTGAAGAACTGAAGAACTGAAGAACTGATTCCCACTAGATGTGAGCGTGGTCTCATAGCGCCTCACAATGAAGACACGCTGAATTCGAGACCACGCTTGTAAATAATGACTACGTTGCAAGACTCTTACTTGCCGTCGATGACCGTTAGGTCTCGGGCGATGTTTGCGACATAAGCTTTGTTATTCACTTCGTCGATAGCAACTGCATACGGGCTTTTTCCGGCTTTGACGGTCGCGATAACCGAGTTCTTCGTGCCGTCGATTACCGAAACATTGTTGTCGTGCGTGTTGGCGACATAGACTCTATGCGTTTGCGAATTCACCGCCAATGCCTGTGGGTGATCACCAACCTTTATGGTCGCAAGGACTGAATTGCTGGCCCCATCGATCACCGTAACGCTGTCGCTCGAGTAGTTCGCTACGTAGATTTTGTTTGCCACCTCATCTATAACGACAGCACACGGGAATTCTCCCGTATTTACCGGTGTGACCGCATTGGTTGTCCCGTCGATGACTTCGATTCGGCCCTTCTCGCTGTTTGCGAGATAGATCCTGTTCGTCGCCGGATTTATGGCAATTCCCCAGATGTGAATCGCCCCAGGCACCGATCCGATGCTGTCATCGGTACTGTCGATGGTCCTCACGCTGGTGGATTGATAACTGGGCAGGTACACCTTGTTGGTGACCGGATTAACCGCAATCGCATCGGCCTGGACGTCGGCATTCAGAATGTTTGCGGTATTGGTTGCGCCATCAATAACCGTGATCGTATTGCTAAAGGTTTTCGAAATGTAAACCTTATTGGTGGACGGATTTACTGCAAGGACGTAGGGAAGTTCGCCGACCTTTACAGTTGCTGTTACTTGGTCGCTGGTTCCGTCAATCACGGATACTGTGCCACTGCCGCCATTTCCGACATAAACGTTGCCGTTGTTCGAATTCACGGCGATCGTAGCGGGTATATCGCCCACCTTCACGGTTTTCCTTGCGGTTCCATCGACGATCGTCACGGTTCCAGCCTCAGAATTCACAGCGTAGGCCTTGTGAGTCTTTGGGCTGACAACGACGGCGCGAGGGCTGACGCGCAGTCCCGCAGGTTCCGGAACCGACGTTTGGACTTTCGTACTGCGCGTTGTCGAACCAGGCTGGACTTTCGTGCTGCGTGATGCTGAGCCAAGCCAGAGGATCGCGTTCTCGATTAACTCGTTCTGTGTGGGACTATCGAGAATCTTGGCGCCATGTCCCATATTCATATAGACCATGTGATATTTCGTATTGGTCCACACGACAGGCAAGTCTCCCTGCAGCAGGATGTCCTTCAACCCCAACGGAAAGTTGGAAGCATCCGCGCTCGCCAGGATGCGGATATCGGGATTTAGCCTGGGACTCGGTTTCCATATATACCACTCGTTGTCGGGAGATCGGTAGGTTGCCGGGAGATGCGCGACAACCGGATGCTGGCGATCGTTGATCGTCAATTGAGCGGGCAGTGGTGGCCAGCTGTTGATGTAGAAAACCGAGCCTCCGAGAAAGTCGACGAACCATGGCCAGTTCGTGCTCTGGTCGTTGTATCCGGCTCCATGGAATCCGAGCCACGCGCCGCCGGAACGCGCGTATTCCTCAAACGCGTGCCTCTGTTCCGGCTTTACGGGAGATTCATTGAGCCAGATGATGAGTTGGTATCGCTTCAAATTCGACTCGTTCAACTGTGCCCAATCGGTCGTTGAGTCAAAAGTGAAATTGTCTTTTACGGCAATCGTGGAAAAGAACCTCACAGCATCTTGTGCGAATTGAACGTGATCGGGTTCTATATTCGTGGAATAGAAAGCCATCACGCGAAATCGCGGCGTTTGGTTCGATTTTGTCTGCGCGAATAACGGGCTGACACATAAGAGGACGACAACTAAAAAGGTATGTTTCATTTCTGCGCCGCCCACAGTATCGAATTCTTGAAGATGGCGGTGAATGCGGAGTTTTGGAAAAGTTCCGGATGGTGCCCCATAAAGATATAGATATTCCTGGCCTTGAGGTGCTCGTTCGACCAAATCACCGGATGATCGCCGCCCATTTTGATGAGAGAGTCGGGCGAGTAGGTGGATTCGTCGACTCGCGCAAGCACGCGCACATTCGGCCGCGGCGACTTGTCGTACGTGTACCACTCTTCCTGATCGACGACGAACGACTTCTCGACGCCTTTCATCGCCGGATGTGACTGGTCTTGGACGATGACCTTGGCCGTGGCGAAGTTCGGAATGTAGTTTGTGAACCTGATTCCTCCCATGAAATTCGAGAACCATGGCCACATTTGGTATCCGTCAAACTCCCCCAGCAAGGTAGCGTGGTGAAACCCAATCCAGCCACCTTTACCTTCTTCAATGTATTTTGTGAAAGCTGCTGCAGCTTTCGGATTCCAGCCGTACGGTGGGTAGTTCAGTTGGATAAACAACTTGTACTGGGACAGGAAAGCGTCATCAATTTTGTCCGTGTTCTCGACGTAGTCGACTTGGAAGTTTTGTTCGGCGGCCAGCTTGTTTAGCCAGGCTTGAGCTGCATCCACAAACGGCCGATGAATCCCCCCAGACTCAGCGATCACGATGACCTTGAATTTGGGGGTATGATTCTGCGCCGCCACGCAGAAGCCCGTGAACATGGAAATCACCAAAACAAACATCGCCAGCAAGCGGTGGATTTTGCATGACAAAAGAAAGCGCAAAGAAAATGACATTGGGTAGTCCTCGATTGTGGCATTCGAGCCCGCAGTTTCCGGCATTGAGTTGCGGGCCGCCTGCGCTTGAGCTCCGTTTAGGCATTCAGGAGGCTCGTGCCGAACATTATAGCTGGATTAGTTACGATTCATTACAATGTTCTTGTTCGTGCTCTCCCGTTACCTCTGGTAAATCTCGTAGGTACCTTTGGCGGCCGTGAATACAATCGAGGAAGGCACTTGGGCACTATGAATTAGAATGCCGTCCGGTGAATCGATGACAAAAGAGCCAGTCTTAATCGGTAGGCCATCGTTGCTTCGCCTGACCAATGCGCAGGTCTTGCTGAAGCTGTTGCGCGCGAGCGGTCCTTGCTCGAAGGCTGACCTGGTTCGCGCTTCCGGCTTGGCCGCGCCGACGGTGACCAATGTTGTGGCTCATCTTGCTTCGGTCGGCCTGATTGAGCCCATTGGCGAAGGCGATTCGACTGGTGGCAGGCCTCCTGACATCCTCCGTTTTCGGGGTGAGCGCGGTTCTGTAGCCGGAGTCGAGATTGGACGCGACTTTCTTAGTATTCTTTTGACAGATGTGGATGGACGGGAAATTGACCGCTCGCACGCTGCCGTGCCGTCGTCCGCTTCCACACCAGCGAAAGTCTGTTCCCAGATTGGCTTCGAGATTCGCACTTTGCTTCGGAAACACGGCCTTCCGGAGAAGGACCTGCTGGATCTGGTGTGCGCGGTGCCAGCCATCGTTAATGTTAAGGACGGCATGGTGGCCTCGTTCACAGCATTTCAGGACTGGCAGAACGTCCCGTTGCGGTCTCTGCTCGAGAAAGAAATGAAATGCCGCATCACGATTGAGAATGATACCAACTTGGCCGCGCAAGGAGAAGCTTACCGTGGCGCTGCGCAAGGCGAGAAGAACTTCGTCTTTATCACGATTGGTGAAGGCGTAGGCGCAGGCATTTTCATAGGGGGAAGGATCTACCGAGGATCGCAATGGTCTGCCGGCGAAATTGGTTATTTGCAGGTTCCGAGTATCTCCCGCGAACGGCCCACCATGCATGAATATGGCCGACTGGAGAAGGTGCTGGGTGCTTCCGGCATTCTCAAGAGCTGGCGGGCGTCCGCCAAGGGAGTCCGCGGCGCTCCCAAAGTGGAGCGCGCATCTACGGTGTTCGATCTCGCCGAGGCTGGAAACGCCATAGCAAAGCGAATCCTGAATCAACGTGCCACGATTCTAGCGGACATCATTCTTGACCTGTGCCTCATCCTGAACCCGAGCGTTATTTTGCTGGGCGGCGAAGTTGGCAATCATCCGCGGCTGCTGCAGGAAGTGATTAGCTTGCTCGAGGGAAGCGAGATCGCTGTCGTTCGCGTGCAACTGGGTGCTCTCGGCCCCGGAGCGATACTCTGGGGCGCTGTCCACATTGGCGTTGAATCGGCCATTCTCGGTCTAATTCAGCCTGCCCAAAGCTAGGAATCGCTTAACTGCCCTCCCCCCGCTAAGAAAAATCACTTGATTCCAAACTTAGTAATGAAAGATAATTTAGTATTATCGTGCAATCTTCTAATGTTATGAGCGATGATTCTCCCGTGCTGAGACCATCTGGCGCCCAGCGTACCAAGCCGCATCAGGTTCTCTCGACCAATGTTCGGCTCGTCTTGCAACTCTTGCGCGAGCATAACTTTGAGTCGGCTGCGGCGATTGAGAAGGCTTCCGGACTGGGCCGCACAAGTCTTGCGGAGGCGATTGGTTTTCTTGAAGAGAGAGGTCTGATCCACTTTCAAAATCGCACTACTGGAAAATCCGGGACGGGTAGAGCGTTGCGCTTAAACCCTGGGAGCGGACACGTTGTCGGTATCGATCTCGGAGCCACTAATCTGCGAGTCGCTTTAGCTGATATGAGTGGAGTAATACTCGGCAAATGGTGTGCGTCCACGACGGAAGCCTCTTCTCCCTCTCAGGTGATTGAGGAGATTTGCAAAGGAATAACACATCTGCTTCAGAGTGCCTCGGTCTCTCGCGGTTCATTACGGTCTATCTCTGTCGGCGCACCTGGCATTACCGATCGGGAAGCCGGAGTAGTCATCGCGA
Organism: uncultured Terriglobales bacterium; assembly: GCA_964490255.1. Taxonomy (GTDB): domain Bacteria; phylum Acidobacteriota; class Terriglobia; order Terriglobales; family Acidobacteriaceae; genus JAJPJE01. The sequence continues at coordinate 4,850 of CAZBCQ010000004.1, forward strand.
CATCTTATTTGCGGGGATGGAGAGACGTCCCGCTGCGCAGCTTGCTGGAGTCGGAGTTGCGCGTTCCGGCTGCAATAGAAAATGACGTCAGAATGGCTGCAATCGGAGAGAATTGGAAGGGCGCAGCTCGTGGTTTGAAGGATTTTGTTTTCTTTGCTATTGGAAGCGGTATCGCCGCCGGAATCTTCGTCAATGGCCAATTGCTTCATGGATCGAACTGTGCAGCAGGAGAAATCGGCTACATGATCGTTCCGGGCACGTCGGTCGCTGCCGTCGGATCTGGTACTCCTGGAGCGCTCGAGCAAATCATCGGCGGTGAAGGCATACGGCAACAGTGGCTGCGATCGCGAAATGGCAACCACCCAGATGTTCCCGCAGGACTGACCGCGAAAGAAATCTTCGAGCATGCGCAAGCGGGAGATTCCTTCGCGCAGAGCATTGTGGAGCACACTTCCCGGACGCTGGCCTATGCCATTTACAACATGTCGCTGGTGCTGAACAACTCTCTTTTTGTTCTGGGAGGAGGCGTCGGCATCAACACATCGTTACTGCAAGCTACGCGAGCGATCCTCGAGCCATACAGCACCCCTGTGCGTCCAAAGCTGGCTCTGAGTAGTCTTGGCCCGGATGCGCAGCTGATGGGGGCAGTCCGCCTGGCGCTCGATGAGGCAGACGCTCATCTAGCGCTATCGGCCTAGCAGAAGAACCATTCAGGCACCTAGTGACCTGTCCATTCCAGCAGGGAATGAACACTTATCTCGACAACGTGGGCTGATCGGCGATCGCAAGGCTGATGCTTTCCAAATCGCGGCCACGGGTTTCCGGCACAGCAAACCGAATAAATACCAGCGTCACGATGCTCAGCGCTCCGTAGATCGCGAAAGTAAATGCATTTCCGACCTTCCCTATCAGAGACAGGAAGGTAAGCGAAACAAGAAAGTTGGAAATGCCCGAGAAAAGCGTGGCGATCGCGACGCCACGGCCGCGCACTCGCAGCGGAAAGACTTCAGATACCAGGATCCACGCAATCGCGCCAAGGCTGAAAGCGAAACACGCAATATAGGTCACCAGGCACGCAATGGCGATGATCCCCATCCGCGAACCGAGCGCGCCTTGCTGCATGAACGCGAATGCCAGAGCAAAGAGCGCAATCGTCATGCCTGAGACGCCGACGTATAACAATGGCTTGCGTCCAATACGGTCTACGAGGACGATCCCAACCACGGTGGCCAGAACGTTCACCGATGCCACAATCAGCGCAGCTAGGATTGCGCTGGAATGCGAGGCATAACCCGCCAGTTCGAAGATCTGCGGCCCGTAATAGATGATGGTGTTGATGCCGGTGACCTGCTGCAAGACGGTCATACCGCAGGCGACAAAGACTGCGCCGCGTACGGCAGGTTTCCACAGCGCGGTCCAACTCTGCTCGACCGGCGTCATCAGGCCCTGGCGAATGTCTTCAAGAAACTGTTTCGCCCCATCGGCGTCGGTGTAGCTACGCAACACCGCTTCTGCATCGTGCTCGCGATTGTGCGCGTGGAGCCAGCGTGGGCTTTCTGGAACTGTCAGGATAATTGCCAGAAAGAACAGGGTAGGAACGGCGGCGATTCCGAACATCAGTCTCCACTCACCTTTTGCCGCCAGCCAGTAGCCAACTAGATTGGCCAAAGCGATTCCCACGGTGAGAGCGAACTGGTAGAGACCGATCAGCATGCCGCGAGACTGTGGAGGAGCGAGTTCCGACACGTAGACCGGCGCGGTGACCGACGTGAAACCGATGCCGATTCCAATAATGGCACGCGCCACAATAAGGGTGGCAACGTTAGGCGAAAGAGGTGCCAAAACGGACCCTGCTGTGAATATGATGGCCGCCCAGACCAGTGTGGCCTTTCGCCCGATATGATCGGCAATCGTCCCACCCGCCAAAGCTCCGGCCATCGCACCCACCAGCACGATACTGACGACAAACTCTTCCACAAAGGTGGAAATGCCGAAGGTGCGTTTCACAAAGATGGCGGCTGCGGCGATGATGCCCATGTCATAGCCATATAGGACGCCACCGACGGCGGCGATAGAGGAGATCCGGAAGATAAAACTTCGGTTTACACGCGGGTGCACGGCGTAGCCGGAATCTAACACATTTTTGCCTCGACAGGATGGTATCCCAAACTTTATAAGTATTCATTAAGAACTTTCTTGATGCCGAACATTGCGCTCAGAACCGGAGAATTCGAGGAAAACATGGCACGCGCCGAGAAGGTGAGCCAGCGCTGGATTGCAGGAGTGGAACCGCCGAGCGAACTGCGCAAGCAGAGCATGACTGCGATTTATGAGATGGAATGCCGAGAACAGCCGGCGCGGCTCGCGCAAGTCATCGATGCGTACAGCGAAGACAAATCGATTCTGAAGGAACTGCATGAATTGCGCCAGGCCGCGGCCTCCTGTGCGCCAATCGTGTTCGCCGGCATGGGTGCCTCCTATTGCTCCTCCATTACGGGATCCACATGGCTTCAGTTATGCGGCCGATCTTCGTTCGTTGTGGATGCCTCGGAATGGCTCCACTATGCCCGCGCAGTACGAGTTCGGGTTGCAGCTTCGATCCTGGTGACTACTTCAGGCGAAAGCGCGGAATTGATTCAACTCTGCAAGGAGTCTGCGCGGAATCCATTCGCTCTGTTGTGCAACAACGAGGCAAGTAAGTGCTGGGTCCTTGCGCCAATCAAGCTGCCGATTCTGGCCGGGCCTGAATACGGCAATGCCACCAAGACCTACACAAACTCGACGGCGGCATGCATCGCGCTGGCCACAAGCATGGTGGGCCGCACATGGCGGGAGAATGCCACAAAGGTCCTCAATATCTATCCCGACATCTTGAACCGCGTGTTCGACCGGCGGAATGAACTGGAAGAGTTCTGCCGTGGCGCCGCGAATATTGAAGTAATGGGCCGAGGTCCCTCGTTTGGTGGCGCCATGATGGGAGCGCTGTGCATCCGTGAAATGAGCGGAAACCGTGCTGCATACCATACCTCTGGCGGATTCCGTCACGGCCCCATACTCGACGTCAACAAGACACATGTTGCCATCATTCTTGCCCTCGGCCGGGAGGCCGCGCTGGGAGTCAAACTCGCTCACGACTGCATAGCGCGCGGCGGAAAAGTGGTTCTCGTCAGCGCCGAAGATTATTCCTCCTCCGAGAGATTGTTGGCGGTGAAGATCAAAGAAGTGCCGGAACCGTGGGAAGCATTGACTTCTGTGCTCGTTCCGCAAGCTCTCACCTTGGGCATGATCGAAAAATCCGGAGCGAATCTGACTCCACGATTTGAATATGGAGTGATGGAGGAATAGCGGAAGCAGGAATTGTTGTGGCGAATGACGTTTAACCCGCCGCCGCCAGAACCTTGGCCCGGGCAAAAGGATTCTCCGTGAAGATCAGATTGTCGGCATTATCCCTCTTCGTGTTGGTATTCTGTGGTTTCTGTGTTGCTCAAAGTACTCCAGCGCCGAAAAAACGTTTGCTGGTGATCGGAGAAGAAAAGGGATATCGCCACGAGGCGGTATCTCATGCCATGGCGACCATCGAGCGCCTTGGCAATGAAACCGGCTATTGGGACACCACGATCCGCACTGACACGGAAGCCCTTACCAAGAAAAAGCTCGAGTTCAACGCGCTCAATCTCGACGATTTCGACGCGGTTTTGTTCTTTACCGGCGGCAATCTGGAGATGGATGCACAGCAGAAGGAGGATCTGCTCTCCTTCGTTCATGACGACGGAAAGGGTTTTATCGGCGTGCACAGCGCCACAATCACCTTCACGGACTGGCCGGAATACGGCGAGATGATCGGCGGATATTTCGATGAGCACCCATGGGGGACGTTTAATGCTCCGATCGTGGTGGAAGACCCAGCGTTTCCCGGCATGCAACCGTGGCCGCGCTCGTTCGTGCTGAGAGACGAGATCTATCAAATCAGAAATTACTCGCGCGATAAGGTGCGCGTGCTGATGCGTCTCGACGCGAGCAAACTCGACCTGGCGAATCCCAAAGTGCACCGCACCGATCGTGACTTCGCAGTCACGTGGGCAAAGATGTATGGAAAGGGCCGCGTCTACTACTCGACTCTGGGTCACCCCAAAGAGAGTTGGGACAATCCGGACCTGCAGAAAATGTACATCGAGGCAATTCGATGGGCGATGGGATTAGTTGATGCCGATGTGGCGCCGCGTCCTCTTCCATCGCGATAGTTTGCGACCTCTAGAAAAGGAGAAGGAAAATGTGGCGAGCTCTCATATTGTGTCTTGTCTCTCTTACCGCTTGGGCGCAGCAATCGCATCCCATCCTCGCGATCGGGTCGCCCGCACCCAACTTTGAGCTTCCGGGAGTCGACGGAAAGACCCACAAGCTCGCTGACTATGCTTCCAGCCCTGTTCTGGTGATCGTTTTCACCTGCAATCATTGTCCGGTCGCACAGTCCTATGAACAGCGAATCGAGAAGCTCGCAGCTGACTATAAGGACCGCGGAGTCGCGGTAGTCGCCATTCAGCCAAACGACCCGAAGGCCCTCACGATCGATGAACTCGATTCGTCGGACACGAGCGATAGCCTGGAAGAGATGAAGATCCGGGTGCAATACAAACATCTGACCTATCCCTACTTATATGACGGCGACACGCAATCGGTGACGCGCGCCTATGGGCCGCAGGCAACGCCGCACGCGTTCATTTTCGACAGTGAGCGGCGCCTTCGCTATCAAGGACGCATCGACAACAGCTACCGCATGGAACTGGTAAAGACGCAGGAGGCACGCGACGCTATCGATGCACTTCTCGCGCACCGCGAAGTGGCCGTCAAGGAGACGGGGGCCTTCGGATGCTCAACGAAGTGGAAAGAGAAAGAGGCTGCGCGACTGGAAGCTCTGCGCAAGATCGAATCCCAACCTGTGACACTGGACATGATCAACGCGGAAGGTTTGAGAAAGCTGCGAACGAATCCGGACAAGAAGCCGCTCCTCATCAGCTTCTGGGCTACGTGGTGCGGTTCCTGCATTCATGAGTTTGCGGACATTCAGGATACGTTGCGCATGTACAGCGTTCGCGATCTCGAACTGGTCACCGTGTCGGTGAACATGCCGGATGAAAAAAAGAGTGTGCAGAGCTACCTGGAAAGAATGCACGCTACGAGCCGCAATCTGCTGTTCGCGTCCCAGGATACGACGGCGTTGCAGACAGCATTTGATCCGGAGTGGCAATCGGCGGTGCCCTACACCGTCCTGCTCTCGTCAAACGGGAAGGCACTCTATAAGGAGCAAGGTTCGGTCGACATTCTGAAGTTGAGAAGAACCATCCTGGCCTACGTAGTTACCGAATACAAAGGATTCCAGGACTACTGGTCGGAGAAGTAGAAGAGAGTTGATAGGTCCGTTTTGAAAGGGCGCGGCTTCAGCCGCGCCCATCCAGATCCGCATAGATCACGGGCTTTAGCCCTGAGGATATGGATTTCTTTCGACGGCTTCTAGTCGCCGCAGATGAATGGTCGTGTTCAGTCCCGGAGACTCATGAAACATAAATCCTCTTTGCGCTCGTTCGTCCTTATTACTATCGCGCTGTTCAGCTCCTTATCGTGGGCTGGTGATGCCATACCGAAGGCGGCTTGGCGGCGTCCACTCGGTCAGCCGTTGGAAAATCCCGGTGTAAAGCGCGGAGCCACTGACATCGACGATGGCTACTGGCAGGGAGCACCCGTCGGAGGATTCGGCTCTGGGACTTTCTCCAGAACCTATCGCGGTGATTTTGCGCGCTGGCACATCAAAGCGGGAGTCCACAAGTACGCCCCCGTCTACGCAAATCAGTTTGCGATGTTTCAACAGAGCGCGGGCGATTCGCAAGGCGTCGCACGCGTGTTGATGAACGACCATCCGAAGAATTTAGAACTCGCTAGTTGGCAGTGGGATTATCCCGTCGGCGCAGGTGAGTATGCGGCGCTGTATCCCAAGGCCTGGTATGACTACAAGTGGGAGAAATTTCCGGCGCATGTCGTGCTCGAACAATTCTCACCGGTTCTTCCCAACAACTATCGCGAGTCCAGTTATCCCGTGGCGGTCTACCGCTGGCACGCAGAAAATCCCACCGATCGTGAGGTGACGGTCTCCGTTCTTCTTTCATGGACGAATATGGTCGGATGGTTCCGCAACTTCACGCGCGACTTTCAAGGTGCGCCGAATCAGGGGAATCACAACCGCTATGCGAACGAAGCGATTGCCGGCGGGACCATGAAGGGAGTAGTGTTCGAACGCAATCGCGCCAATGCGGCTCCGAACGAGGCTGACGGCCAATTCGCAATTGCTGCCATCGAATCGGTTGGAGTGGAAGTGAGCTATCACGCGTCGTTTCCGGCTGAAGGAGACGGCAAAGCCATCTGGACACGTTTTGCGAAAGATGGCCGTCTAGCGAACAACGATACTTCGTGGGTAAGTGACGGCGAGAAACTGGCCGGCGCGATCGCGGTGCGCTTCACGCTCAAGCCCGGGGAGAAAAAGGTCATCCCCATGGTGATCGCATGGGATTTCCCGGTCGTAGAGTTTGGCCAGGGACGCCGCTGGGATCGCCGCTACACTGATTTCTACGGTGCGGATGGAATGAATGCCTGGGCGATCGCCCGCGACGGACTGCGGAACGCCGGTTCGTGGAGCGATTCCATCGATGCATGGCAATCCCCCTATGTAAATGATGAGAGCAAGCCATTGTGGTATCGGGGCATGCTATTTAACGAACTCTACACGCTGACGGACGGCGGTTCGTTCTGGGGACGTCCGGTTGGTGCCGATAAGAAGACAGCGCCGACCTTTGCATTGCTCGAGTGTTTTGACTACGCCTATTACGCCACACTCGACGTTCGCTTCTACGCTTCTCTGCCGTTGCTGAAGTTCTGGCCAGACATCGATAAGCAAGTGCTGCGCCAGTTTGGCGAGACTGTTCCCAAAGAGTGGCCGGAAAAAGGGCAGTGGGTCTGGAAATCGCAGCAAACCGGCGAGCCCAGCCTGCACATGCGGAAAAAGAAGGGAGCCGTTCCTCACGATTTGGGAGTTCCCGAGGGCGATCCATTCATCGCTGTGAACGAGCCCGGATGGCAGGACACGAATGATTGGAAAGATCTGAATTCGAAGTTTGTGCTGATGGTCTACCGCGACTACGTCCTCACCGGCCGCAAAGAGACAGCATTCCTGCGCGAGATGTGGCCGGATGTGCAGGAAGCCATCACCTACTTGCGCCAATTCGATCATGGCGGAGGAGTGCCGGAGAATAGCGGCTATCCGGATCAGACCTACGATTCCTGGGTAGTGCGCGGAGTCAGCGCCTACTGCGGCGGTTTGTGGCTGGCAGCATTGCGGGCGTCTGAGGAGATGGCACGCACGCTGGATGAAAACAACGCGGCCACCTCATATCACGAGTTGTTCTTGAAAGCGCAGAAGACGTACATCGACAAACTCTGGAACGGCGAGTACTTCCGCTACGACACGGAGAGCGCGTATCGCGACAGCATTCAGGTAGATCAATTGGCGGGGCAGTGGTACGCGAACATGCTCGGTCTAGGCGACCTTGTGCCGCGTGAGATGCAGATGGCCGCCTCAAAGAAGATCTACGACATCAACGTCCTGAAATTCGGAAACGGCGAGATGGGAGCGGCCAACGGCATGGCGCCCAATGGAACGATGATTCTCGACAATGAACAGGCGCCCGAAGTGTGGGTCGGAACCACGCTTGGCTTCTCCGCGCTTCTGCTGAGTGAAGGCCGACAGGACGAGGCTTACCACACGGCTCGGGGTCTCTATCATGTGATCTACGAGAGCAAAGGATATTGGTTCCGCACCCCGGAGGCATGGGATGTCAGTGGCAACTTCCGCGCGTCGATGTACATGCGTCCCGCTGCGATCTGGGCGCTGGAAATGATTCCCACGGACGCGCGCAAGAATTGATTCGATAACTGCGGAGAACAGCAAGATCGCCGTTTGTGGTGTCGCTTTCAGATGAAAGCGTGATCGTGAACTGAACTTTTGAATTCTACGGATGCGAAGAGAAATGAGACTTTGGGCCACGCTTTTACTATTGCTCGGTTCCATTACTTCCAGTGCGCAGGTCGCGCCATCGCCCAATAAGTCGTACATTGGTCCGCGAAAGCAATTAAGGAGAATGGCGTAGGCACGCTTCGCCTTTCGGCGACCATCGAAAGCGGATGGCACGTATACGCCATCACACAGCCGGCTGTTGGTCCGACTCCTATGTCGGTTTCTCTGCCGCCTGATCAGCCTTTCGCGTTGGCGACGCTTCCTTCCGGGAGCAAACCGGTGCAGGTCTACGATCACGACCTTGATATGCCGGTTGAGTATTACGAGCACAACATAACCACTCCCGAAGAGATTCAGTCCAACGCGGCCAGACGTCACGATCCCTTGCGCGAATTCAGCTACATCTGCCGTGCCGAAATTGACGCAATGCAGAAGCAATTGCGATAACCGTTCAATCGCAAATTAGAGTCCGCCTTTGTGCTGCTTTATGTATCAACATGACTGTCACAGTGTCTGAACGTTTTCAACACATTTGTCACTCCTCGCTCTTACTCTCTTCGTCCGCACCTCAAAGCTCAAGCACCACGCGGCGAATCTTGGCATGACGGTTGCTTTGCTAGTGAGTGATTGCGCGGAAATTCCGAATGGAGTCGGTAGACATGGCACAGGCCCAGGCACAGACACTCGCTCTCCAACCTTTCAAACCTACATGTGGACCTTTCGTTGAGTTGTGGCAGTCTTTTCCAAGTCAAACTCAGGGCATCGCGCCATTTCTAGAACGGTTAATGCGATGTATCGACCACATCGAGATCACATCGCCCTGCCTTCGGGAGAAAGTATCAGATTCACTGAAGTTGAGCCAGTTCATATCCCGGCGATGATGGGAGTGACGCCGGGCTTGGATGGGTGCTTCACCATGAGTACAAAGGTGCAATCCCACTTCTTCAACTCAGAGGCTTGAGGCTGAGGTCCGGAAACATCCAGGTGGGAGGCAGCGACCTTCTGCAGAATCACTTCCAAGAACCCCGCTTTAACTCCTGGTCCGTCGGCGAGATTCACGCGCTAGACCGAAGAATCGTCCCAAACGGACGCCGAGACCATTTTGAACAAAACGTTTACTATGACAACCTCGTGAATCACTTGTCAGTTGTTGCGCGAAACATCGGAGCGCGCTGCCGGTCGAGTTCAAGTCGCTTGCCCAGCGTCTAGTGGAAGCGATGCTGTCGGAGATTTAAAGAAACAGAACCGCTCCGCCGCTAGTGACACATCGAAGACGAACTCGGAGTTGCAATTCGAGTACGACAAACTTTGAGTGGAACCCTAGCGCATCGTTCTAACACGAAACTAGCAACCAGATTCCCCGATACGGTTCGCGGGCTGGGCCGCGATGTACTTCATGCCGAAGTTTTTAAACTCCAAATACGGCTTTTTCGAGCTGGTTTGATCTACAGTTGAGCAACTTCTTTGAAAATCTAACCTAGTATACGGGGTTATGTTTTGACAGTTCTGACGGCGAAGGCTATGTCGGTTCGGCGTATAGGCAGCAGAATCTGCTAACCGCTGGGAATGCTACGGCGTTTGTGGACATGCTGGAAATGTTCTGCTGTGTGAACGTGATCCGAGGAACTTTTAATTCACGATCCTGCAGCGCGTTTCACTCGACACGGATGCAGATGACATAGCTTGTCTTGAAGCTACCTGGAAGGAGCGTCTGCATACGCGAGCACCTTACGGACTGAACGACGACTGAGAAAGACGAAGCGTCAGGCCCTTTTTGTTTCCAAAGTCAAAGTGCAGACTGAGCCTCAACTTCCGCATACCTTTGTACGACGGCGTTATCGACTTTCGAGCAAGCAGCACAGAACCGGTATCGTCAATTAGAAGCTTTGATACAATCGCCGCTGTCCACTCACACCCCATGATTCAGAGCCCACCGCTGACGTCAACACACCAGTTCCACCCCTTCGCTACGTTGATGCGGAAGCTGGGGGAGACGTTCGCCGTTAGGGACGTCATGGTTCATCAGGACCAAATCGAGTATGTCGCGCCAGGGGATGGGGATGCTGCGAATCGCGTCGTTGAGGAGAAAAAGTATTCAGTTGTCCCGGTCTCTGCGGATGGACAGAAGTTTGAGGCAGTGTTCTGCACCGAGCATCCGTTTAATAGTGCGCGAACGATCACGACAATGCGCGAGACATCCGTCTCAGATCACATTCCAGACTCGACTCCACTTGCCGAAGCTTTTACCTTTTCGGTACTCGCGAATGGTACCTCACGCTCCGAGGAAATCGTGTGTCCGGCCTGATTACCTACTGGGCCTTTAATAGCCGGGAATTTCGCGTTCAGTTGTACGCAGGCTTGAGCCGGGTTGAAGAACTGTCCCGAGATGTGCTTGCAAGAGATGGCTGCGGTCTCTCCACCGACAAGGGACTCAATCTGACAGCCGAAGTTCTTGAGAAGGTTCGGAAACGCTTCGAGTGTGCGCGTCAGAGAATGGGAGGCAATCGCTTCGTGGATGAACTCGATTTTCACCAAGTGAATGACGCACTCCGGAAGCATTCGCCCTGGCGCAACTTCTTGCACCAAAAGATCGGCAAGTCCCTCAGCAATACCGAATATGAAAGACTCTATAACTTTACCGAGTTCCGAGACGCGGTCATGCACGGCCGGATTTTATTTCCTACCTACTGGGACTTTCAGAAGCGCAGCAGAACGATTAGCCAGATAGGGGAATTGATCGATCATCTCGACGCATATCGTGACGTTCCTGCGAGCGAGCCGGCACCAGCGGTCTGAACAAACGAGTTCGCATTTCAAAAGCCGACGGAACACGTTAATCCCTGGAAAGACCGTTGGGTTTCAAACCCAAAGATACTGAAGGTGCTTGGATTCTTAAATCAGTTAGGACCGCAGATGAATTCCCATTAACGCGATGACCTACAGTGTTTTTATCTGCGTTCATTGGGGGCTCTTCCACTTGTCGTGGGTCGCGACATTTCAATCGGCTCGAGCTGTCGCCTTGGTTAGCGCGAGAATGGCTGCGGTAAAGAGCAGCGTGTCGGCAAAGTAGTTGATCCCTTCCACCTTGACCGCGGTGCTTGGATCGAGTAGGCCGGCGATCAAGACGGGCCCATAAATAACAAGGATCATGAGCAAGAGCCAAGAGCTGAGCCAAGTGGCGGCGGTCCGCGTTTTCTTGTTAAGCAAAATGAATACTCCGGCAAGGAGGAGGGCAGCGCCCGTTACGTAGTCAATGAGCACGCGCGCCGGGATCCACGTGGCGAGTTGTTTTTCGAGCGGAACGCCAGGGAGTCCGGTTGGGTGCAGAAAATGTACGATCGCAAAAAATATGAGGGCGAGCGCGACGAAGGTGCGTCCGATCGTTAGCAGCGTAGTCTTTATTACTGTGCTCATCATTAGTGGGCGCACGGCTTGCCCCCGCGATGCGTACATTGCACTTGCTGCGAGAACCCAGGCACCGCCGCCGAACGAACACTCGCGGAAGACGATTGTCCAAGGAATTCTCTGGTGCGTGTGCAGCGCTGCGGGAAGATGAATCATCGCGACAAAAAGAAACATCATGATTCCGAAAAGCAGGGCAGACCAGCGCACTCCGATTTTGGTGGCGATGCTCAAGGAAGCACCGATTAAGGCGAAGCCGACGAAATATGCCCAAAACAAGTGCCATGGCACGTATGGGGGTACACCGTTTTGAATAAACTGTGCGCCGGAGAGATGTTCTGCGCCGAAAACCGCCAACGGGATGGCGAAACACAAATTGCTCAAGGCGGCGACCTTGTCCAGGCCGTGGGCTTGGGCGATGTTATTTTTGGCGGCTAGTATGCCGACGAGAAAAAGAATGCCGCCGGCAGAACACATGGAGACGGCGGTGCGAGAGACTTCGAAGAATGCGGCGAGAATGGTTTGGTGCATAGGATTTCGTAATCCAGCTACAAAGCTTAGACTGGTTCTTCTGGGAAGAGATAGCGACTCACCCATTTTTCGCAAACGCCGCGATTCCTGGCCCTTCGCCTGACATGAACTCATTCTTGCTGGTTACAGGACGAATGTTTAAGAATGGATAGGAGTGGCTATTGTAGCGAAAGAGAGGAAGCAAGGACAGCGTTCGAAGCGCGCCCTATCGCTGCCGTTGGACAGGTCGACTCAGAGTTAGCCTATTTTTGTCAGATCCTACCTGATGACAACCAGCGCTCAAGTCGATCGGCGTAGGTGCGGCTCGAGCGATGCTCCGAGCCGTCCGAAAGCTTCACCGTGAACTCGCGGTTGTCGATGGATCGCAGCTCCAGTATGCCTTTGGACTGCACAATTCGGGAGCGGTGTATGCGGATAAACTTTGCCGGGTCGAGCCTCTGTTCAAGAGAAGCCATCGTCTCGCGTAACAGGTAAGAACGACCGTTGACGTGGAGTTCGACATAGTCACCAGCAGCCCCGATCCACTCAACATCCTCCGCAATGACAATTTGAATGCGGGATCCAGCTTGTACCGTAAACCGGGATGCGGATCCATCCGAGGTGCGGTCTAGCATTTTCATGACCCGCTGTGTCATGTCGGCCTTTAATGCGGAATCTACCAGATCCCGAGCTCGACTGACCGCCGTCGCGAAGCGTGTGTCGTCCACAGGTTTCAAGAGGTAATGCAGCGCATGAACATCGAATGCCCGCAAAACATGTTGCTCATACGCTGTTAGAAAAATGACTGCGGGCAGGCCTTCAACAGGCAGGGCGCGCAGAACCTCAAAACCGTCCATACCCGGCATCTGGATGTCGAGGAACACAACATCGGGAGATCGTTCCAGGATGTTCTCCACCGCGGATCGCCCATCTCCGCATTCTCCGACAACCTCAATATCCCTGAATTTACGCAGCCTGAGAACGACGCCGCGGCGTGCCAAAGGCTCGTCGTCGACGATTAGAGCACGCACGGTGAAACCTCCTGCAGATTCCGAGTCCTGCGTAACGGCAATTCCAGCACGACTTCGCAGCCGCCCGCTTCGGGCCACCCAAGTGAGAATTCAAAATTCGCCCCATAAAGTGTTTTCAGGCGCTCCGCCGTGTTTCCGAGACCGATTCCATTTCCATTCCTTTTCCGCCCGTCCTCACCACGCCTTCCAGAGTTCCCGATGACAATTCGCAACCTGTCGGCATTGAGCGCGCTCTTTATTGCAATCGACCCACCTTCGATCAATGGCGCTACTCCGTAGCGCACTGCGTTCTCAACCAGCGGCTGCAGCAACATGCTCGGCACGAGGGCATCCCGCGTTTCGAATGGAACAGCCATATCGATTCTTAGCCGTTCCCCCAGCCTTGTTTGCTCGATCGCCAGGTACCCTTCGGTAAAGACCAGTTCCTGAGAAAGCGTCACCTCTGCAGTGACTTCGGAATCCAGGCTTGTGCGCAGAAGATCTCCGATCTGCGCCAGCATCCGCGTGGCCGCAGGCGCATTTCCATCCAGAACGAGAGTGGAGACGGCATTGAGCGAATTGAAAAGGAAGTGCGGATTCAACTGATAGCGAAGTGCAAGCAGGCGCGCCTCTCTGAGCTCAGACTCGGCGCGAAGCAGTCGTTCCTTCTCCATGCTCGCTTGCTGCCATTGCTTAATGCTGAAGTACAGACTGCACCACATGAAGAGTATGAAAAAAGACCACGCCCACACTGTAACCAAAGCGTGCCAGGGCACATGTTCGAAGGATTCCAAAATGAGGCAGGCCGCGCAGGCTACAGGAATCGCTGTGACCATGGCTGCTGCGACTGCTTTCAATTCAAAAGCGATCCACGACTGCGACCGTCGAAGTAACCGACGGCAAAAGGGACGCAGCGCCCAACTTCCCAGGAACATGAAGAAAATAGGCACTGTCTGTTCATAGATCGACACACGCTGAGTCAAGAAGTTATGAATCGATTCCAAAAGGTTGAAGAGATAGAAGCAGCACCATCCAACGATTTGGATTTGGCAGAATGACCGCAAATTCAGGACATTCTCTCGATTCATGAATTGCATTTTAGCCGAAGTGGAGTAGCTGCGTTCCACGGCCTGCCGCACGAAACCCTCGGCTCATCGCATTTCTCAATCGCCCAGCAGATTAGGCCTGGCTTATCAACTTCATTGAGCTAGGTTCTGAACACGGTTTGAATCTCGATCTATATCGCCGTTACGGAGTTAAGCAATTTGCTTCTGCTGTCAATTGCACGCTAACTATCAGAGCGCCGAGTGGCACCTGACAAAATCGCCTGGCATCTCGGCACTCCGACTTTAACCGAGGAAAAGAGGAGATATGAACATGCTTGGACAGTTTGGGAATTTCTGGATACTGCGGGTTACGACGATTGTTTTGGTTTGTCTCGGCAATGCCTTCTCACAAGTAAGCTACAAAGTTACCGATTTAGGCTCTCTGGGGAATGACAATTTGAGTTGCGCCATGTCCATCAATAATGAAGGCTGGGTGTTGATCCAGGATGCGAGCATGGTACCGGGGGAGCAGGATAACGCGGGTGGGAAAATTTTAAAGGCAAGCGATGCAATAGAAATCAACGGCTCCCAGTTCGACCTCGGCACGCTCGGAGGAAAGAACAGTTGGATGAACTGGGGTGAGATCAACGACTTCGGCCAAATAGTAGGTGATTCAGAAACGGCTGACCTAGACCCGAACGGCGAAGACGTTTGCACCTTTGGTACGCACCATACTTGTCGCCCGTTTATTTGGCAAACTTTTCACATGAGCGCTCTTCCGACACTCGGAGGAAATAACGGACAGGCCAGCGCGATCAACAACCGTGGACAAATCGTAGGATTTGCAGAAGACGGTACTGTGGACTCCTCATGCTCTGCTGGCACAACTAATAATCGGACTCAGCTCCCGGCGTTGTGGGAAAACGGCAAAGCCAAGGCCAAAGCTCTCCCTACAGGTAGCGATCCAAGCGGGAATGCACTTTGGATCAATGATCGAGGCCAAATCGTAGGCTTCACGGGAGCCTGTGCTGCCACGAATCACGCCGTTGTGTGGGACCACGACAATATGAACACGCTTCCTGACAACCAATCTGGCGCTGAGGCTTTCGGCAATAACAACCGGGGCCAAATTGTTGGATTCGTCGGCGCCCCCGACAGCGGAATCCCGAATGCCGCGCTTTGGCAGAATGACACGCTCATCAACCTCGGTCTTCTGCCGGGAGATCTTGGCGGCATAGCCAGCGGCATCAACGACAAGGGCCAAGTCGTAGGAAGCAACTTCGACTCGCAGGGCAACTGGAACCATGCTTTCATCTGGCAGAACAATGTCATGACCGACCTCAACTCGCTGTTCCCTAAAACTTCCAACCTCTTCGCCGTGATGGCGAACAAAATCAACGAAAGTGGACAAATCTCGGGCATGGCAATCGTGCGCAGCGGGCCGGATAAGAACAACATCCACGCCTTTATCGCAACCCCTGTAAGGCAAAGCATAGGCAGGTCGGTTGCAGATGACGAACCCACACGCCCGAAATCCAATTTACCCGCGAAGGTCGGCAAACAGCTTTTGCAGAGATTCGGACTCGGCCAATAAAGGGCTTTTTCGGAGCTTGCGCACCATCCAGCGAGATGTTGCGCTGGCGCTGGCGCAAGGCCGGAGATTATGCGGGATAACATGCATGGGTCACGTCGAAGTATCGACGTGACCCAGAATTGCCAGCAACCGAAGGGAGAAACCTTAATATTCCTCGAAAGCCCGCACTCCAGCTATAGCCAGATAGCACTGAACCATAACCTCATGCATCTTTTCTTGACGAACTTCATTGGCAGAATATGGCGAACGGTCTCACAATCACGCCCAAGAGCGAGAATTCACGATGACAAGCAATGCGGCGCAATGCTCCAGAATCGTAGGCCGGAGGAGCGGCTTCACGCTTGTGAAGGATTACGGACCGAGGACCTGGAAATCCTTGGCGGTTTTTGTAGTAGCTGCATGCATCGCCATTCATGGCCAGTCATCGCCCAAGCAGATGGCCGATCCGGCGGTGGCGGCGCTAGGAAGTGGATTCGTCTCCGATACCGCACAAGTGAACGGAACAACAATCCACTACGTGCGCGGCGGGGCTGGGCCCGCCATCATTTTGCTGCACGGTTTTCCCGAAGACTGGTACGCATATCACCGCATCATGCCGCAGTTGGCGAAGCAATTCACAGTCGTGGCAGTTGACCTGCGCGGCATAGGCGGCTCTGCTGCGACGGCCGGTGGTTACGATGCTGCAAATATGGCAGAAGACGTTCACCAGCTGGCGGAACATTTGCGTTTGGAGCACGTTTACGTGGTCGGGCACGATATTGGTGGCATGGTTGCGTATGCCTTCGCCCGTCGTTATCCGGAGACGAGCCGCGGAGTGATGATGCTTGACGCACCGCTGCCAGGCCTTGGGCCGTGGGACGCGGTTAAAGGCAATCCCATCACTTGGCATATCAATTTTCAGCAGACGCCGGGCCTGCCGGAGCAACTCCTTGCCGGTCGCGAAGCTATCTATTTCCGTTATTTTCTCGATTCCAACACTTTCAGCGATGCGGATGTCGCACGCTACGCCAGGGCATATGCCGCTCCCGAACATCTGCGTGGGGCGTTGGAGATCTATCAGGCCTTTCCAGCGAACGAGACATTCAATGCTGCGCAACAAAGCGC
Source organism: uncultured Terriglobales bacterium (assembly GCA_964490255.1). Lineage (GTDB taxonomy): Bacteria > Acidobacteriota > Terriglobia > Terriglobales > Acidobacteriaceae > JAJPJE01. The sequence goes on from CAZBCQ010000004.1 coordinate 21,575, forward strand.
CATCAGCGTGCCATTAGTACTCGCTTCGGGCAAAAACTCGCCTTTCGAGAAGCTCATGCCAAGCTTCGCCGATGCGTTGCGGGTCCATGGGTGTGCAAACGTCGAGATCGAAGTTATCGAGAACAGCGTACATTACGTCGCGGATGAGCAGCCCGATGCTGTGGCTCAACTCATCGAACGGCATGCCTCGTTATAACGACGATTACAGAGTGTTATGCGAAGGCACACGAAGAACTTACGTCGAGTCGCAGGGAGGGAAAAGAAGCGTGAGCCGACCAACGTGCTCGACGAGCATTGATTTGGAGCTAGATATTAATTCGGCATCACAAGGATTCCAGGAGAGAACCGGATGAAACGAGAGACAGTTAAGATGATGGCATCGTGGGCCTTGGCGCTGACTTTTGCCCTGAGTACAGCCCGGAACGCGCACGCACAGGACGCCAAGAATCCGTATCCGAGCATGGCTCCGATTGAAAAATATCTGATGGATCGAGACGCCGAGATCGCCTTGGCACGAAGCGCGGCCCCGCCATCCGTTTCCCGCGATGCCACGGTTGTGATCCTTAGGAAAAATGGCTACGAAACGGCGGTCGAAGGCAAGAACGGCTTTATCTGCATTGTAGAGCGCGGTTGGATGAATTCATTCAACAGCCCAGAGTTTTGGAGCCCTAAGACTCGCGGCGCTGAGTGCTTCAATCCCCCGGCGGCGCGAACGGTCGTGCCGTATACCTACTTCAGGACAAAATTAGTCTTGGCGGGAAAATCGAAAGCTGAGATCAAGGAAAGTATTAAGACCGCGATGGAAAAAAAAGAATTGCCCGCTCTCGAGGCCGGGGCGATGTGCTTCATGATGTCGAAAGATGCATATCTTAATGATGGCGGTGGGCACAACATGGCCCATCTCATGTTTTATACGCCGCTCATGGATGGTGCAGTATGGGGCGCAAATCCGATAGACGACTCAAACCATGTCTCGCTTAAATTCCCGAACTCTCCGATATTTCTAACTCCACAGTTCCTAGGTGATCCAGAACCGATGAATAATTTCGTCGTTCCCACCGGCGTGTGGTCGGATGGAACTCCGAATCAGATGTAACGAGGGCCATTCGAGTGCAGCCTTGGAATCCTTGAGTGACGCAGGAGCAGGATGAGAACTGGATTCGAGAAAGCGAAAAGGACAGTCTGGCAGTGCCGGAGGCCTCTGCTGGCCGCGTTGCTTTTACTCTCCACAATCGCACTCGGACACGCGCAACCGCCGGCAAAGCCGGAACCTGCTCCAATCCGGCCGTTCAAAATGCATGTTCCCGACCGTGTTCTAATTGATCTTCGCCACCGTTTGGCAGAAACCAATTGGCCCGATCACCTTCCGGGCACGACCTGGGAGTACGGCGCCGACATCAAGAAGGTTCGGGAACTCGCAGACTATTGGCAGAACGGCTACGACTGGCGTGCGCAAGAAGCAAAGATCAATCAGTTTGACCAGTTCACAACGGAAATTGATGGACAGCAGATTTATTTTATCCATCAGCGCTCACCTCGCCCCGACGCCATACCGTTGATGCTGATTCACGGATGGCCCGGCTCGATTTTGGAGTTTGAGAAGCTCATTGGACCGCTCACCAATCCCAAGGACAAAAATATCCCGGCATTTGACGTTGTCATTCCTTCGCTTCCAGGCTTTGGATATTCCGGACCCACCACAACCCGTGGCTGGGGCCCACAGCGAATGGCGAAGGCTCTAGTTGTTCTAATGGATCGTTTGGGCTATTCCAAGTACGGCATACAGGGTGGTGACTGGGGTTCGGCAGTAGCCCAAGACATGGCTTACCAGGCGCCCACGCACGTGATCGGGTTGCATCTGAACCTGATTTACGTGCCACCGCCGAACCAGGAAGCCGTTGCGAAAATGAGCGATGCTGAGCGAAAACGGTATTCCTACTTTGACCAGGAAGAGAGCAGCTTCTTTTTCCTCCAGGCCAGTGAACCACAGACTCTTGCCTACGCCCTTACTGACTCCCCAGTGGGGTGGCTGGCCTGGATGATTGGCAAATTTCAACTGCTTACCGACAACAACGGCGATTTTCTCACGGCTGTGGATCGCGACACATTTTTAACCGATGTTACGCTCTATTGGGCGACCGGCACGATCGGCTCTGCCATGCGAATTTATCGTGAGGACCGGCTCACCAAAGAGGAAATGGTGCCGACGCCACACCTGGAGACTCCTGTAGGGTATGCGGATTTTCCGAAGGAAGTGGCTGTCCCGCCGTTTAGCTGGATCGATCAAAAATACAACATAGTACAAAGAACTGGCATGCCGAAGGGCGGACACTTCGCGGCTCTGGAGCAACCCGATCTGTTGGTCGCCGATATACGAATGTTCTTTGAAAAGATTAACGAGAGGCAAGCCGAAATCAAGATATCTGGCGACCGGGGAGTGCAGACGAAATGGTTTTAGGAGATCACCAATGATAAAAACGGCTCGCACGGCTGTCATTGTCTTACTCGCCTTTGGTGGCCTTGCATACGGTCAGGCCCCGGCAAACAATCCCTATCCATCGATGGCGGCCGTTTCGCAATATCTCATGCCCCGTGATGCTGAAATCGAGATGGCGCGTAGCGCGGGACCTGCGTCCATTTCCGCTCGTGCCGAGGTACTCGTGCTCACCAAGAGCGGCTACGTAGTCGCAGAAAAGGGAAGCAACGGCTGGACGTGTTTGGTAGGGCGTATGTGGATGGCGGGTTTCGACGATCCGGAGTTTTGGAACCCGAAGGGCCGCGGAGCAGGCTGCCTCAATCCTCCGGCCGTGAAAAGCGTGCTGCCGCAGTACCTCGCGCGGACCAAATGGGCGTTGGCCGGTGATACGCGCGAAGAGATCGCGAAGAACTGTCAGGCCGCCTACGCCGATCATCAGTTCACCGATCCGGCTCCGGCGTCGTTCGCGTTCATGCTGTCGAAGGAAAGCTATCTCAACGATGGAGTTAAGGGTCCGTGGCGGCCTCACGTGATGCCGTTCGTCGCGTATGACCAAATTTCCACATGGGCCGCAGGTTTCAACGGGTCGCCCATCCTGTCACCGGCGACGTCCACCTTTCGTCGGTATGAGCCAGTGACGATCGTCATCCCGGTTGGTTTTTGGTCTGACGGTTCTCCGGCCCCAAAGTAACGAATCTGGATGTGACGTCATCGTGGACTCGTACGCGCACAGGTTCCCTGCAACTCTGACACAGGTAGACTGGTAGACTTCCGCGTCGCTCGTTCGCGTGAGCCGTCGCGGCCAACAATAGCCGGGGTACTTCGGACGCGCGTTCAACCGCATGGCCGCGAGGTCAAAGCCATGATGGAAGCGCGCGATCAGTTGCTCCTCGAAGCCATCTGTGCTTGGAAGAACGGCTCGATGCTGTTTGCGACGAATGAACTGAGTCGAGAGTCAAAGTCGACGTCAAGATAGGGCTTCAAAGCGAATGCAAGCGGGCGCTTCAATGTGAATGACCTACTGATTCTGCGACTTCATCTTCGTGAAACCCTACCCTGTGTCGAAGTGCTTTGCGTTTCATTAACAAAAAGAACACCGGAACCAGGATCAAAACATGAATGGTCGAAGTAATCATGCCGCCAACGATTGGTGTCGCGATCGGCTTCATCACGTCGGACCCAATTCCGGACTCCCACAAAATAGGCGCAAGGCTGAGGATCACGGCTGTTACAGTCATCAGCTTCGGGCGCAGGCGCTGTACGGCGCCTTCAATCGTTGCTTCCTCCACGTCGTGTTCGGTCAGCAACGTTCCGGCAGCGATACGATGCTGCAACGCCTCATGTAAATAGATGACCATCACGACGCCTGTTTCGACTGCGATCCCGAACAGAGCAATGTACCCAACCCACACTGCCACGCTGAAGTTGTACCCGAGCAGCCATTGCAGAATCAGACCACCCGACATCGCATAGAGCGTTGGGAAGATCAGAACCGCAGCTTCGGCAGCCGATTTGAAAATCATGTAAAGCAGCAGAAAGATGACGAAGAACACGATAGGCAGAATGAACTTCAATCTCTCCTTGGCGCGCACTTCAAACTCGTATTCTCCCGCCCACTTGTAGGTATATCCGGCAGGTAGAACAAGCTTTTCACGCAGCAGTCGATCGGCCTGGTTTACATAGCCACCGTAGTCTTTTGTTTTCAGATCGAGGTAAACGTACCCGGTAAGCGCTCCGTCCTCGTCACGGATCATCGCCGGGCCGCGTGAGAAGAATACGCGCGCTATCTGATTGATCGGAATCTGTGCGCCTGTGGGCGTTCCGGTAAGAACACGGCCCACCGCCTCTGGATTGTCGCGGAAATCACGCTGATACCGGACGCTGATGGGGAATCTTTGCCGGCCTTCCACATTCTCCGCAATGTCCGCGCCGCCAACCGCGGACGTGATCACGCGCTGCACATCTCCAACCGTTAACCCATAACGCGCAGCTTCTGCGCGGTTTACATCCACGTTCAAGTAGAACCCTTGTGATACTCGCTCGGCGAAAACAGAACTGGTCGCCGGAATGCTCGTGAGGATTTTCTGGATGTTGGCTCCAATCTCCTGGATTTTCTCGAGGTCGGGACCCTGGATTTTCATACCGAGAGGCGTCTTGATTCCGGTCATCTCCATGTCGAGACGGTTCGCAACCGGCATCGTCCACGTATTCGTAAGCCCGGGAAACTGCAGCTTGGCATCCATTTCCTGGATCAGCTTGTCGTAGGTCATGCCTTTGCGCCATTGTTCGCGCGGCTTGAGCATAATGGTGGTGTCGTACATGTCCAGTGGCGCATTGTCAGTCGCGCTGTCGGACCGGCCCACCGCACCTAGCACCGTTGAGACCTCGGGGAACGAGCGGATGATGCGATCCTGCTCCTGCATGAGCGCCGACGCCTGCGTGATCGAAATCCCGGGCAGAGCACTTGGCATGTAGAGCGACGATCCTTCATACAGCGGCGGCATGAACTGGCTGCCGAGCTTGAAGTAAAGAGGAATGCTCACCGCGAGAAATACCAGGTTGATCGCGATCACCAGTTTCCAGTGGCGCAAAGACCAGCGCAGCACTGGTAAGTAAATCGCGTGGGTCGCTCGTGCGAATGGATTCTCAGATTCCGGCCGCAGACGGCCGCGAATGAACATCGGCATCAGCACCGGAACGAGAGTGATTGAAAGAAGTGACGAGAACACCAGTGCCAGTGTTTTCGTCCACGCAAGCGGACGAAACATCCGGCCTTCTTGGGCTTCCAATAGGAACACAGGCAGGAACGAGACCAGGATGATCACCAGCGAGTAAAAGAGCGCCGGGCCAACCTGCTTCGCCGCGCGGAGCAGGATCATTCTTCGTTTCGCGTCGGTGAGCACTTCACCGGGCGCCAGGCCATGCCGTTCCGCAAGATGCTTGTAGCCGTTTTCCACCATGACGATTGCGGCATCGATTAGGACTCCAATCGCGAGCGCGAGTCCGCCGAGCGACATGATGTTCGAACTCACGTGCAGGTAGTACATGGGGATGAACGCTGCCAGGACGGCAATCGGCAGTGTGATGATCGGAACCAGCGCGGAGCGGAAATGGAACAGAAATGCGATGGACACGAAGCTTACGATGATCGCCTCTGCAATCAGATCGCGCTTTAGGGTCTTGATGGATTCATCGATCAGGCCTGATCGATCGTATCCTGAGACAATCTCTACGCCGGGTGGCAGCGAAGGTCCGATCTCATGTAGCTTCGCCTTAACGCCATTGATCACGTCGAGAGCGTTCATGCCGTAGCGCATGACGACGATTCCGCCGACAGTTTCTCCTTTTCCCTGCCAGTCGACCGCACCCCGCCGAATATCGGGACCGAACTCAACCGTTCCGAGATCACGCACCAGCACGGGGGTACCGTTCTTGGTTGCGACGGGAATATTCTCCAGGTCCTGAAGAGAGCGCAGATATCCGAGACCGCGCACCATGTATTCGGCGCCACTCATCTCCAGCACGCTGCCACCCACTTCGTTCGTGCTGTCGCGCACCCGATCGATGACCATCGAAATCGGAATGCCGTATGAGAACAATTTGTTCGGATCGAGTTTCACCTGGTACTGCTTCACGAACCCCCCAATGGTCGCGACTTCTGCGACTCCGGGGACAGTTTCCAACTGGTAGCGGACATACCAGTCCTGCAGCGCACGCAAGTCCGCCAGGCTCTTGGTGTGGCTCGTATCGACGATGGCGTACTGGTACACCCATCCCGCTCCCGTCGCGTCGGGCCCGATCGCGGGATGGACTTCCGGCGGCAAGCGTCCTGCAATCTGTTGCAGATATTCGGTGACTCTTGACCGCGCCCAGTACAGGTCGGTGCCATCCTCGAACACGACGAAGGTATACGAGTCGCCGAACATGGTCTGCGCGCGAACGGCTTTCACATGCGGCGCAGCCAGCAGCGTGGTCACCAGCGGATAAGTCACCTGGTCTTCGATCACGTTGGGCGGCTCGCCCGCCCACTCAGTGTGGATTACGACCTGTACGTCGCTGATATCGGGCAATGCATCCAGGGGAATGCGATGCATGCACCAGATTCCGGCAACCACCAGAAATGCCGTTACGGTCAGTACCAGGAACCGGTTTCTTTCGCAGAGCTCAATGATTCGGGAGATCATTGCATGCCTCCCGTCACATTTATGTTGAACTGCTTGGCGCTGATTGTCTGATTGCCGCGCCCCGCGGTTAACGTGACCTGGTAGGAACCGCCGCTCGGAAGTTCGAGCGAGCCCTCATACGTTCCATTGCCGCGATCGGACAGTGTCGTGCTCTTCTTGATTGCCGCCATTCCCATTGCCGGCATTGCCGGCATATAGAAGGTGACGTTCACTTGCGCACCTGTCATCGGTTTTGCATCCGCACCCGTGAGATTCACTCGCACAGTGCTGCTGCCTCGGCGCGGTGGCGAGGGATCACTGGAGAAGTCCATACTGACCTGCTCCGCAGGCACATTCATCGATGCCGCAGCGCCTGCCCCCGGCGGAGGGGGAGCGAACGAACCGATCGCCGCCTGTAGTTGTGCTTCGGAATCGACGAGGAAATTCGCCGAGCTCACAATCTTGTCTCCGGCCTTTAGTCCCTTCAGCACTACCACGTGATCATCCAGTCGCGGTCCGATTTCGACCTCGCGCGGCTCGAGATAACCATTGCCATGATCGACGAATGCGACCTCTCGCGTTCCGGCTTGCAGCGCACCAGAAGCCGGGATCACCAACTGGCGCCCGAGTGGAACTGACATGCTGACGTTCACGAACATGCCTGGCTTTAGTGCCAGGCCAGGATTGCTGAATAAGAACCGCACGCGAACAGTACGGGTCGTGGGATCCACTTGGGGCAGGATCTGGTCAATACGGCCTTTGAAAGTTCGTCCTGGGTACGCGTCTACTGTCACCTGCGCTGGAGTTCCAGGTTTTAGTTGGCCGATATCGTTCTGATAAACATTTGCATATACCCATACAGAAGACAGGTCAGCGATGGTGTAGAGCTTCGTTCCAGAGTCTGTGAACTGATTGGGCAGTGCATTGAATTCGGTGATGTAGCCGGAAACGGGAGAGTCGATGGTGATGTCATGCTGCACCGTGCCAGTCTTCTCGAGCCTCTGCACTTCATTCGCGGGAACGCCAAATTGCGCGAGTCGATCCGCGGCGGCACTCAGCAGCCAATCACTTTCTTTTACGGCCATTCCGTGCCCATCGTTGTTGAAGGCCGTCTGATCCTTTCTCGCCAGCAGATACTCCTGCTCTGTACTCACCAGTTCGGGGCTGTAGATGGTGAACATCGGCTGCCCCTTGCGCACGTACTGGTACGTGGCGTTAGCGAACACTTTCTGGATCCAGCCCGGGAACCGTGTTTGCAGGTACGAAATCTGTCGCTCATTCAACTCCACATTTCCCGGCACACGCAATTCGCTCGTCACATGTTTCATCTCGACCGTCGTACTCGTGACCCCGATCGACTGCAAGCGCTGCGGTGACAGTTGCACCGGTGAGAGCGTTGCGGGCACTGAATCGCTGGGCGAGTCCGATTTCGTTGCAGTCGGCGCGGCGATGTCGGGTCCTTTTGCAGCGACGATACTCGGTTGTTCATGGACGGGATTGCGCTCTCCCCATACCACGTAAACCAGGAGCGAGCCGAGAGCGAGGCAAACAAATACGGCTAGGATGAATGCGTTCTTGTAATTTTGATCTTTCATTTCGTCACCTCCGGCGCCTTCGTCTGCGTGTTTCTCTCAATCGGAGCGCCCACGGCAAGTTCCAATTCGGCGAATCGCATTTCGAAATCAGCGAACGCCTGGTAGTAAGCAAGATCGATATCGATGACTGCGGTCTGACTGTCGAGCAGGTTGAGAAAATCGGTGCTGTTGTTTTCGTAGGCGATGACGGTCGAGCGCAGCGTCGCTTCCGCTTGCGGCTTCAAGGCATCGCGATAAACGTCCGCAAGCCTCTTCGAGGCTTTGGCCTGGGCGATGGCTTCCTGTATCTGGCCGAACGCGGAATTCTGCATCGCATCGTATTCGGCCTCTTGTTCGCTGATTTTGGCCTTGGCTTCCTCGATCTCGGCATCGTGCTTGCGGTGGTTCAGCCAGGGAAGATTGATTGATCCTTCCAGCATGTAGCTATTGCGCTGATCCGAACCGCGTGGCATCAGCATGTAACCACCGGAGACAGTCAAATCCGGCTGATACGTCTTCTGCGCCAGCGCTCGTTCCTGCTCGCTCTTTTTGATCCCTGCCTGCGCTTGCGCCAGATCAGGGCGCGACTGCACGGCCAGTTTCTCCAGTTCCTCGGTGCCCGGAAGGTGCGCCGGAATCGCGTAGTCGCCTGCCACGCGGATCGGTTGTGCCGGGTCGCGCCCCATCAGAGTGTTGAGTCGTGCCCGTGCTACATCCGCGTCCTGCTCGAAATGAATGAGGTGTTCCGCCAGGCGGGTCAGGGCGACCTGCGCTTTCAGGATGTCCTGCTGCGGAACCTTACCCACGCTGTACTTGATCTTGGCGGCTTCAACGGCTTGGCGCGCAATTGCAACGTGCTCATCATGGATGCGCATTTCGTCCTGAGTTCGTAGCAGGTCGTAGAACGCTCTACGCACTCCGATTCGGACCTGCAGCCGGGTATTTTCAACCGCGGCTTTTGCCATCGCGGCCTCCGACTTCGCGATATCCGTTCGCAGATCCCGTTTCCCGAACCATGGAAACGTTTGTCCCACCATGAACATGTTCTGCGCAGCGTTGTAGTTCCAGGGTTGCCGAAGTGGCACGCCCCAGGCGCGGTACATAAAGAAAGGATCGTCGAGCGCTCCGGCCGCGGGCACTCTTGCCTGGACGGCGGCAAGTTGCCTCACGGCTACACGAATTTCCGGATTGCCAATCATCGCCTTCTGCTCAACTTCATCGAGCGTGAGCGTCGGTGACGACCTATCCATCATCTGCTGTTCCGGCAACAAGGCATCCGCAGTGAGAGGTGGTCCTTCGGCATAGGCCGTCGGCCCACACACGCAGAGTGCGAGCAATACGTACAGGAATTTCATGATTCTCTCCGTCAAGCTTGAAAACAGGCCTCAGCCTCGCGGCTGGACACACGTATGCCGGGGAGAGTTCTAGATCCTGAGAACAGAAATAGCTGGCGGTGGAAATGCGTTGAAAATGAGTTGATGTGCCGCTGAAAAGAAGTCGGAAGGCTGCGTTACCGTCGGGACGAACACAGGGAGGACTTGCGGTGGAGGACTCGTTTGCTGCTCAGTTACGGCAGCTGAAGAACTATCTTGTTGCTCATTTGCTTCGCAGCAAGACATGCTTTGAGGGGAACAATGATTGCCTTCCCACATATGTTTGCAACATTCACGCGATTGCGTCGCAGTGCCATTCGCGGAAGCTACGCAAACAAGGAGAGACGCAGCCGTGCCCATCAAGATTACCAACACGATCGACAGTGACAAACCGCGACGCATTCACACGACCTTAGGGCAGCTATCTCTCGTATGGCTGTGATCCTGATCACGCCTGGAGAATTGGCTGGCGTCCCACAGATTATTGTAACTGTCTCCGAAGATCCGGACACACAACCTTCGGTCCTTCACGCCAGGAAGGTAAGGAATTTGTTCAAACGACCTCTGCCAAAGTCGCTCTCGTTAGAGTGTTCTCGCAGGCGCAAAATCATCTACATCGTGCGGGCTGCGCTTAAATGCGCACCAGGTGCTTTATTGAATTGGTACCAGACCTTCTGGATGTCCGAATAGGTCGTTTCCAGTCCGCTACAGCGGGGCACAATCGAGCGCCGGAGATAAGAATGCGCGGGTGCTCAGGCAAGCGAAGAAGAAAAATGGCACCCGCGCTGGGTGGGTGATTTCAGCTTATGGTGAATACGATGTTAGGTAACGAATTCGGCGGTGGCGCAAAATCAGCTTTTGTTCCAAATTTGTGAATTTGGTTACTTCCGTACAGTGTACGAATGCGCAGGACCCGACAGAGAAAGCAGTTCGTATCAGTTGACCAGGTACCGAAGATCATGATTGGGTTTGCAGCTCGACATCTCATTTCATCAAAAGGCATTGTCAAAATGGCTGACCTTGTTGGCGAACTGCGGAGCATGGTAGCTAGGGATGGAGATCGAGCGATGAAAGCAGCTCGCCCCCACAGCGCCGGCACCAGCATGGATCAGGATCGTTTGTCTCTTTTTCAGGTGACCGTGGGTGAAGAGTCCCTGCCACGCAGTTTGCGCGGCCACGGGCACGGATGCCGCCTCCTCAAAAGAGAGGTTGTATGGCTTCTTTGCGATGAGCGCCGGCTTGACAGCCAGATAATCCGCGTACGCGCCGCCCGTCTCGTTGGCAGCGAACACGGCATCACCTGGTGCATATGCCACAACGTCACTGCCGATCTGTTCGACGATCCCTGAAAACTCATGACCAGGTATCCACGGCAGGTCGATCGGGAGTATCTGTCTTGCCGTTCCGGAAGCCTTAACAAGATCCAGATGATTGACGGCGGTACTCTTGATCTTGACCAGGATCTCGTCACGCGCGATCGTCGGCGTCGGCACATCGTTGAACACCAATTGCCCACCGTATTCCAACAATCTGCCAGCTTTCATGCGAGCCCTCCTTTAGTCTGCCCAACGGGCGCCACGCGTGCGGGCGCATCAGAACATAGCACCGCGCCACGTAAGGTTGACATTGGGTCTCATTTCAGCGCCCATTTGGTTGCGCGTGGCGACGTGCCCAGTCGGGAAGCTTCGTGAGCGCGCGGCCGAACTCGCGTTCCAGGCCAGCGACATCGGCGCTGTAGCCGACGCGCTCGAACCATTCCAGCATCAACGCCATTTCCTTGCTGTACTGCCGGACCGGTTCGATTGGCGTCTGAGCGAACGCAATCGGACGACCCAGCGACTCCGTCAGGATGTCCGCCGCCTCCGGCATGGTTTGTACGTCACCGGCGAGATCGATCTCGCGGCGGTTCAAGGCGGCGGCGTCGGTGAACGCGCGTGCGCCGCGGCGACAGGAACGGCGATGCGAGGGCCACATGCAATGATCGCCACTAAAAGCGTACCGTCCGTGCGCTTCCTCGAAACGTGCATTCCTACAATTGAGGCAAACAGGTTCGGCGCATCCTTCCCGGGGACACGAGCGAACGTTTGAGAAATGGATTCTGTCTGCTGGGACGACAATGGTCCGCAACCCAATATGCCGTACGAAACCCGTCCGCTCGGAATGCATCCCTTTGGCTCTGGTTTTGACGTCACGCGACGAACAGTACAAGGAGGCTCTTTAACAGCCAGAGGTTTGCGAAAGACAACGGCATCGCCAATGACAACACGGTCCACGACTTTGTAGCTGGTTTCCCCGACTTTAATAGTAGAGTCCCCGACAGTTGGTCTCGTTTCACTGTGTGCCGAAACAACAAGAAGCCAAACGACACCGATTGCCAACAAGGGTGAGAATGCGTGATGTGTCGCCCCTACACGAATAGGCCGCGCAGAAATCAGGTCGCACATCATCCAAGCAGCCGCAAAGGCCAGGCGGTCAAAAAAGGTGGTCCCCCTTGCAGATGTCCAGAGCTCGGGGGCTGCCCTTGAATCTAAGGTGTCGTGAAATGCTTAACAGGGCTCTTCACCCCATCGCTCTTACCATTGGCCTCCGCCGAGGCAACCGTGTAGTAGTAGGTCGTTTTAGGCGTCAGGCCCTGCATGCGCACGCGGAAAACTGTATCGGGATGTCCTGGATTAAGCCTGATCGGCGATTTGGCGGTCTGGCTCAGATTCTTTGGATCCGTGCCGTAGCGTACGATTCCCTCGTGCTCGGGCGTACCGCCCGGGTTGTTACTCGTCCACCTGATAATCGCAAAATTGGCATCAGCCCGTTCAATCTCAGGCCCTTGCGTTATCCGGACGGTGGCAGCTTTCTTTGTGACAGGACTCAACTGCGTGGCTGCCGGCATTGCGAAGAGCAGGATACCAATTGCTGCCGCCATTACCACTTTCAAAATCAGTTTCTTCATAGACGGAGCTCCAGCAGAATCACTCAATCATGTCGTGGCAAAGAAGATAAAAGAGGCGTGGGGCCGTCAGTAGCCCCATGCCGCGGATTACTTATCACTCATTCCTCCCATACGTCCCTTAGAATCCTTGCCCTACGGAATAGGCTGAGTGGGAAGTGGCGCAACACCGCAGACATCGGATGCACACGGAGGAAGTGGCGTCGGTGTTGGAATTAAGGACGCGTTTCCTTGGGTACTGGCTGAACCGCCGCTCATACAAGCACCAGAATACGTGTCGATGTTGGAGTACGGTCTCGTGAAGCCATCCGTGAGCGTTTGCAGGAACGCAACGATCTGGTTCTCTTCCTGATCCGACAAGCCGAGGTTACCCACCGTCATGTCCATGTTGTTTGGGACCTCAGGCTGCGGCCAGCAATTAACCTTCTCGGTTGTTCCCGCCGGGCAATGGCCGGAGGTTACCGGGAAAGGATATACGTCGCGCGTGTTGTAGAAGTGGACGAGTTGTTTCAGGCTCTTGATGTAGCCGTTGTGAAAGAACTCCTTCTGGAAGTAAGGTCCAGGCGCCTCGGTACTAGGACACTGTGGGGGTGTCATAGCCACATTGCGCGCCGTCATTGTCTGCATCTGGCCGTCGCTCTTTGGTGCAAATTGTGTCCAGCTTGCGTTCGGGCTGGACCAGGTACCGAAAACTGCTCCGGTTGGGCCCGAGCCCCGGAGGAAGTTTCCTAATCCCAAATCTCTCCAGCCGAAACCGAAAGGATTGGGGGTGAACCCGAAGGGATCGGGTTTGGTCTCATAAAAGAGAGCGATCCTTGGGTTCAAGGGCAGGCCGAGATTGGACGAACCGAAGCAGGTGAATAGAGGCTCTGTGTCTGCTGCTGCGCCGGTGTCTTCGCTGTTCGGAGCGGTGCCTTGCGGCGGAGCTGGGGTGGGCGCGGTGGAGCGGCCATCCAGATGGCAGGAATTGCAATTCCCCTTGCCGCGGAACAGGTTGTAGCCGGCCATTTCGTCAGCGGTCATCGTGTACTTGCCGGCGAGGAACGCATCGAATTTGGACGAGAACGCGCTCACCGAAACCGACTGCTCGTATGCGTCGAGCGATTGGCCCCAGTGGTTGTAAGCATCCATTGCCTTGGTGCGATCTGCCGGACTTAGCTGAACCGGGGTGGTGCTCGTGCCAAACTGCGAAGCCCCTCCTGGCGTTGCGCAGATACTCGCTGTATTGGCCGGGAAGTTGATACTTAATGAGCCTGCGCCCCAGACTAATTCAAAGAGCGGCCGGTACGGAGCCAGGGAGAGTTTGTACGCAATGCAGGCAATATCCGGGTTGCCCATCTCGAGAGGATCTACGGGAGGACCTTGCGCCTGATTGGCGTCCGGATTTCTTATCAGATATCCGGTCGCACGTGAATCCCAGAAGTTGCCACCAAAGAAACCGGCCTGTACTTCGTTGTACTGGAGTACCGGGAAGAACGGTGCATACGGATACCTTTGGGCTGACCGCTTTGCGGCGCGAAAGTGTTCCGTTCCGGGATACGCCATCATTGTCAAATTCACGGACGGGATCGGCCCGCTAAAGGCGACGTAGGGCATGTGGCAAGACGCACAGGCGGTATTTTCCCCAGGCGAGATGGTCTTGTCGTAATTCATCAGCTCGCCCAGTGTTTCTACTGAGTCCGTTCCGGTGCCCGTAAGTATTGGTGGGTTATTGGTCACTGTCGGAGGAGTTAAAGCTTTCCACCGTGCAACCGCTCTTCCCTCGATAAGATCCACCTCCCGCTGAACCCTGGATAACTCTGAATCCAAATCGGAGGGGAGAATCCCGGGCGGGTACGGGTTGTAGACCTGCGTTGAAGTTTGTGCCAGCACCTTTCCTGTGCGAACCAGCCATATACACAGCACTGCTGCACAAAGTACGACGACCGTTATGATCGTCAACATTCGACGGTTCATATATTGGGTCCGACGATTCATGGATCGCCCCTTTCGTGAGTTGTCGTTTGAGGTGGATACGATTGTTGGCGCGATCGATAACTGAAACTGACAATGAAGTTGGCTTGCAAGCTGCCACTCATTGCCATCCATCGACGGGCGCTCTATTTGGTAAACGGTGGCCGGTTGATGCCCGGAGCAATCAGAGTGGCACGGGAGCCGTCAGATCTGGCTTATAAGCTACCGGGTGGTTGCCGACGTAATTGGGACTGCCCACTAAGGATGTTGGCTCGAGTTGCAAGGGTGCACCAACGTGCGTTAGCAACTCTTGCTATTTGTTAGCGGATGCTGCTACGGCGCTGCCGATAGCGCGTGGGTGATAACCCAAAGTGAGTTTTAAACGCACGTACGAAGCTGGAAGTGTGGCGATAACCGGCTCTGACTGCGATCTGCTTAACTAACATGCGGGTGGATAGCAGCATTGCAGCCGCTACTTGCAGCCGGCAATCCATTCGATAATCCTTCACATTCACGCCAACTTCATCTTTGAACAGATGACTTAGCCTCGACATGCTGATCTGGCAACTGCGCGCAAGCTCCGGAAGTGTGCGGGACGGGTGTTCATTTAAAATCTGAACCACTTCTTGAATTCGAAAATCTCTCGGACGGGACCCCGTGACCATACTCTCAGCCCCCAAGTCATTGGTGCGATCGGTCCGGAAGAATTGCTCCTGGATAAAAGCCGAGGCGATTGAATGACTGCCGGGCTACCAACATTGGTTGCCCTCTTAGGGTGTTGACTAAGGTCGTCAGCGATGCCCAACAATACGCTTGGTGGTCCTATTTTTCCGGTCCTATAGGCTATCCCCGCCATCTGATTAACGGGGATAGCTATAGAACGGGAAAAATAGGACCACCCCGGGCCCGGGGCAGGGGAAAATCCGGCCACTTACTTTTGCGGGACAAAGTTGAGAGCCTCTGTGTGACTATGCGGCATCTCAAAAAGGTGGTCCGCGATTCGGCTGGGCCGATACCAACAATCAAATCAAAAAACGGCACTAATACTTTTGCCAGTATGCGGTTCTGGTGGCGATTCTTAGAATGTCACGAGAGGATAAACATCTTCTGGACGAACTTTCTCGACACCTGCTGCCAGTGGCCAAAGCAGTGAACTTTAACCTGAAATTGACATGAATATGGACCCCGCATCAACAGCCTGATCGCTTTGTTCTGGGGCTCATGGTGGCGTCGGCAAAAGGTAACTACCATACACAGAACGAATGATGTACTAGACGGGTCAGGCGATTTCACTGGAAAAAGCGCGTGCCACTAAGGAGACCGATATGAGCACGCAGAATGCCACGCTAAAACAAAAGGCTGCTCACGAGCTTCAGCGGATGGTCATAATATCTCTGTACTTAGCATTTTTCTTTTGCGCTATGGCGACGTACAGGATGGTCCTGCTAAGCGATTTTCGTGACGATTGGTTCAACTACTCTGGCCGCCGTGATCAATGCTCTTGTGATTGCGAAAGTTATTCTTATAGGAGAGTACGCCCACCTCGGGAAGCGAAGTGATACGAAGCCTGTACTCGTTTCCGCCATCTACAAATCTTTTGTTTATGGTTTGCTGGTATTTGCTTTCCACCTAGTCGAAGAGGTGATCAAGCACCTTATCCATGGTGAAGCTGTAGCCGGAGCATTCCGGCAGCTGCGCATCGACGATCTGCTGCGCCGTGTGGTGGTGATTTTTTCTACCTTCATACCTTTCTTCGCTTTCAGGGAACTTAGCCGAGTGCTGGGTGAGGAGAAGTTTCGCGGTCTCGTTTTCCAACACAGATCCGCAGCCTAGTCGATGGAAGCTGAACTCAGCTTGCCTCTCACAGGTAGTCGCTATCGAAATTTTTGGGCGCATTCCTATTAGTTCTTACAGTTGGATGACAATGCCAAGGTCAGTACGCTGCCGTCGTCTCCGTCCACTTGGGTGCTAACCAGCAACAGCCTGCTACCCGCGATGAACCGTGCAATCCGCTTAGAGCGCCGATGCAGCGTCGCCATGGGAGTTCGCAAAATGAAAGTGAGATCCGTTGTCCCGACACTCGCTTTGCTTATGATTTCGTTGTTTCTCATCGGCAAGAGCGGTACGGCACTAGCTCAGGCGGCTGGTGGGAAACCACCCAACATTCTGGTGATCATGGCCGACGATGTTGGCTGGTTCAACATCGGTGCATACCATCGCGGGATGATGGCCGGGAAGACGCCGAACCTTGACAAACTTGCCGCTCAGGGCATGATCTTTACTGATTACTACGCTGAAGCAAGTTGCACGGCAGGCCGCGCGAACTTCATCATGGGAGAGATTCCTCTTCGCACAGGCATGACTACGGTGGGCCAGGCTGGCGCCGATGTAGGAATACCGGCACAGGCGGTCACGCTTGCCACCGTGTTGAAGTCGATGGGCTACGACACCGGACAGTTCGGCAAGAATCATCTTGGTGACCTGAATAAGTTCTTGCGGCGTGCATGGCTTTGACGAATACTTCGGCTACCTCTATCACCTCGATGCCATGTCGGACCCATACTGGTTCGATTATCCGCAGGACTGGATTGACAAAACCGGGCCACGCAATCTGGTTCACTGCGTGGCGACCGACACCGACGACACTACCTCGACGCCGCGGTGGGGCCCATAGGAAAGCAGAAGGTTGACGACGAGGGCCCGCTGGCGCCATTCGCCAACATGACAGACCAAATGAATTGGCAGAAGGGGCGTCCGGCCAAGTACAACATGGGGACGATTGACGAGGAGATTGCAGCGCGCACCAACGGCTTCATGGACAAGGCCAAGAAGGACGGTAAGCCGTTTTTCATCTGGTACAACCCCACTCGTGTGCACGTCTTCACCTATCTCTCGCCGAAATACCAGGCGCTGATGAACCCGCAGTCGGGCTATAACGTGGAAGAAGCCGCTATGGCGCAGTTGGACGACTGTGTCGGCACAGTTACGCAACACCTGCAGGACATCGGCGAAGCCGACAACACGATTGTCGTCTTCACAACCGACAATGGTACCGAGACCTTCACTTGGCCTGATGGCGGCAATACACCGTTCAAAGGCGAGAAAGGCACCGCGTATGAAGGCGGTTTCCGTGTACCCGCCATCGTACGTTGGCCTGGGCATGTACAGCCTGGAAGAGTCGAGAACGGTATTTTCTCTGGGCTCGATTGGCTGCCGACGTTGTCGGCCGCTGCGGGGAATACCAACATCACTGAGCAGCTCCTGAAGGGAGTGAAACTCGGGGACCGCACCTACAAGAACCATCTGGACGGTTACAACCAGTTGGCTCTACTGGAAGGCAAGGGACCTTCGGTTCGCCACGAGGTGTTCTACTTCGCCGGCCCTCAGCTCGGCGCAGTTCGCATTGATGATTTCAAGTTCCAGTTTATCCAGCAGCCCTATGGGTGGCCGGGAGAGAAGACTAGCACCGACATGCCGATTATGACGAACCTTCGCTGGGATCCTTACGAGCGTTACCCATCGCTGCGTGGAGAATCCGCCCTCACGGGGGGCGTGGGGGTATGGCAATGAGTTCTATGCGCGCGAATTTTGGCGCTTCGTGATGGTGCAGAAGGCGGTCTTCGATCTTGCGCAGACGGCTGTTGAGTTTCCACCAATGCAGGAGCCAGCGAGCTTCAATCTTGATGCGGTGAAGAAACAGATCCAGCAGATGCTCAAGGCCCATGAAGGGCAATAACTGAGACTTGCCAGTTAATGCCTTCAGAAGCACGACGGTTTCGCTTCAATTTCTACGCAACGATGGCGCAGAGAGGCGCGGGGCGGAGAGAGGTGCGGGGCGGAGAGAGGTGCGGGGCAAGTGCTCGTAGGCAGAGGTGAACCATGATTTCGGTTTGGGTTGGCCTCATCGCATTTGCCTGCCTCTTCGGTTCTGCAATGGTAGGCGTGTTTCTGCGTTCTAGACTTCCCGAACATCATCAGAGCGCTGACACTCAACGAATCGTGAATCTCGGAGCGGGAATCGTCGGAACGATGGCTGCGCTGGTGCTTGGACTACTGATCGCTTCGGCAAAAGCATCCTATGACACACAAGGCAATGAGCTGACAGCAATGGCTGCGAAGATTGCGTTGCTTGATCGTGGTCTGAGTTTCTATGGCCCAGACGCTGAGCATTCCCGTGATGTGCTGCACAGCGTGGTCGATAAGACAGTGGAAGAGCTATGGCCGAATGAGCACCACGCCTCGACGGACCCACCACCTGCAGAAACAAGCGGCGCGGTCGAGCTCTATAAATCCATTGTGGCACTCAATCCACACGACGACATGCAGCGTGCGATTAAAACACAGGCGACAGGGATTGTGTCGCAGCTTGCGGAACAGCGCTGGTTGATTCTCCAGCAGAAAAGAAGCCACGTGTCGAGACCCTTGCTTGTCATTCTGGTCTTCGCACTGGCTGTTAACTTCTTCAGCTTTGGACTCTTTGCTCCCAGGAATGGGACCGTCATTGCGACTCTCGGACTGTGCGCGATTGCATCAGCGAGTGGGATCTTCCTGATGATGGAGCTATACCATCCCTACGGCGGGCTGATTCAAATTCCCAGCAGCACGTTAAGCAATGCGTTAGTGCAAGCAGGCCTCTAGCAGTCGAATGCGGTTCGATCTGACAATCGCGTCGGCGATCTTAGCCTTGGCATCGTGGAGTTCACTTCATGCACAAGATCTCAGACCTCGTGCGTACGTGATCACGCCTATGCACTGGAATGCAGTAATTATTGGCTATGCCTTCAACGACGGAAGCATCTTTTTCGGCAGTGTTCTACCGATCACGAACGCGTCTGGCAGATACAGTGTGCCGAATATCAGCTACTATCACGCTTTTCGCTTCTTCGGGCGGTCAGCCAACTTTACTGCGACCTTGCCTTACGTCGTCGGGACATTTCAAGGTGAGGTGCGGAGCAGCCAAGAACAGATCTACCGTTCGGGCCTCGCCGATTCAATCTTCAGGCTGTCTGTGAATCTGCATGGCGGTCGTGCAATGGAAGCAAAAGAGTTCGCGAAATGGAAACAGAAGACAATTATCGGAGCGAGCATTCAAATCATTGCTCCAACGGGACAATACTACGCAAGTCATCTCATCAACCCAGGCCAGAACCGTTGGGGCTTCAAGCCGGAACTCGGTTTTTCACAACGGTGGCACAATTGGCTCCTCGATGGGTACGCAGCTGTCTGGTTCTTTGCGCAGAACGGTAATTACCTGACCGGAAGCGAATTCTCGAATCGCCAAAACACGCTCAGCCAAGCTCCTATCGGAGCACTGGAAATGCATTTGAGTTATGACATCAAACCACGCTTTTGGGCGTCGATTGATGGCAACTATTGGTATGGCGGCGAGACCACGGTGAACGATGCAATAAAGATCGGCACCCTACAGTCGAATTCGAGAATCGGAGGAACCATGTCCGTACCGTTTACTAAGCACCAGGCGGTCAAGTTCAGCTACAGTGATGGCGAGCTGGCGAGAATTGGCGGAACGTTTCAAACGGTTTCAATCGCATGGCAGTACTCCTGGATTGGCAGACCGAAATGATGCGTTTTTTCTATTGGCGTTGGGCGTGTAACACAGCGATGAGCTTAGACAGGGTATTTATTTTGACTCTTTGACCGTTTGCAATCAGCCTTACAGTTTTACGGTCTATCTTGCTCTGCTGAGTAATCCTCCGAATTCCGATGTCCATGATTTTCTTCCTGATCTCTGGATCTGCAATAACTTTGTCGGCTGCATATTCAGTGCACCTAAAATCGACCAAGCTCGGATCGTCGCCAGAAACAGGGAACACCTGCGAAATCTGTAGATCGGCACCTTGCAGATGCTCGACTGCAATTCAGTAGTCACTTGCGCTGCATGCTTCCATCGCGATGTGCAACTAAAGTTGCAAATATGATAGCGTCTGCCGCTTCGGCGGTCGGCAGATGCGCGACGATGCTGAAAGTGATCGAAGCAGCCGTCTATGAAGTCGTCGGCCATGTCAAGCGAGAGAGACAGTTGTATCTCTGATGCTGGCGAAGCGGCTGTCAAGGGCGCCCGCAAGGGCGTTCATCTCGACCCTTGACAGCGGTTGGCCATCTTCGCAATGGAACGAGGAACGAAGCGAAACGAAGTACAGTAGAGCTTCGTTCCTTATGAGCGTTCTTGTCACGGCTGCCTCGACCACGAAGTGTGAGCCGAGTCTCACGAGTGCGAATATCCGCCGTCGGCTCTGACGCGGGAGGCTGCACTGACAGTGGACGGTCAGAGTGGAATGTCTGGGCCGACACACTTCCATTTCCCGGCACGCATCGCAGAGAAGGACTCATCGACACGGAACGCATCCGACAACGCACGCAGGTTATCCTCCAGCCACTTCCGGACCATGCGAACAACTGCAGTACGGCAGCGGGTTGCGGAACAAAGACCCATCCGTTGATGCCCGTCGTATCGTTTTCAATCAAATTGAGGTTCCGCTCCGTAGCGCGGATCATCCCATCGATGCTGCTTGGCGATCCCCTGCGTCAATAGCAATGGCCCGATCACGTTGACCTCGAATTCGTCTATCCTCTCGAGAGAGCCTGAATGTCAACCCATTCACCGGGATCTACTCGGCGTCGAAGCACGCAGTTGAAGCTATTGCGGGCCCCGAACCTACGTCGTCCTGCTTGGACTGCGGCAAGGACGTGCCTTATGACTGGGCAAAGATACAGGGTGATAAGAAGAGAGAAGAAAGTGGCTTAGGTTGAAATGATGTGGCACGGGGTTTACGCCGCTCTCATTAGTCCCGCGCCCAAAATATCGGAAACTAAGCTGCGGTCACTCGCCAAACTTCTAACGATTGAATGTCCACAATTCTGATTGGTCGCACAAACCCGCATGGACACTCAGACTGGATCACTTCATTTGGTATTGGGATGGGATCACAAGAACGCAGAACGACTACTCGATTGCCGCAGCAAGGGCAAGTGTAGCCCACGCAGACTATCTCGGCGGACATGACCAGCACCTAAAAATCAGGTTTCTTAATTGACACTATTTACCGCAAAAAACAGGTCATTTCAAGAGGAATGCTGCTGATCCGAACCCAGCAAGATCGTCCGGTACTCCGAAACAACCTGTCTCCCGAGATCGCCGATCGCCATGAATGGTACGAACAGCTGTGGGAAGTTGTCGGCGGGTGCTTTACGCTGCTGCGGCTCGGAGAGAAAGGGAGAACAAGTGCACTGTCTGCGGATCGTCACCATGTAAGTGCGCTAATTCAGGTCTGATCCAGTAATGAAAGCGCATCTGCCGCTATCGCGGAGGGCAGATGCGCGAAGAGGTGCCGTTGAAATCGATCCAAGCAGGCAAAAAGGCCACGCCCTCGAAAAAGGTGGTCGGCCAGGAGGAGAAACAGGGAACACCTGCGAAATCTGTGGATCGGCTAATTCAGGTCTGATCCAGTAATGAAAGCACATCTGCCGTATCGCGGAGGGCAGAGGCGCGAGGACGTACCGAAAGAGATCGAAGCAGCCGTCTATGAAGTCGTCGGCCATGTCAAGCGAGAGAGACAGTTGTATCTCTGATGCTGGCGAAGCGGCTGTCAAGGGCGCCCGCAAGGGCGTTCATCTCGACCCTTGACAGCGGTTGGCCATCTTCGCAATGGAACGAGGAACGAAGCGAAACGAAGTGCACTAGAGCTTCGTTCCTTATGAGCGTTCTTGTCACGGCTGCCTCGACCAAGGCTCGCTGTAATCTCGCGGGTCGACATCGGATCGAGCCAACCATCTATTCGATCGCCACTGCGACCATGATTACTACTTCGAACTCCCCGGTTAAAGGGAGCGGGGTGCCCAATCGTATGTCCAGAAGAAGGCTGATGTGTTCGGTGGGAGAAAGCCCACCAGGGTAAAAGTCAGAGCCCTGTAGCTAGGATCGCATGCGCGGAGGAAACGAAGTGCATGGAGTCGATCGACGAAGCCATCCAGGGGATGGTGAGCAAGTCATCGGGCCGTAACGAAAGTAAACGCATAGGTGACCTCGAAAACCCGAGACCCAGAGGCCGAATCTTCGATTGGGGGGTGAAGGCAGTATGGATCGTCGCAGATTGACTGAGGCGGCGAGACGCTCTGGCGGGGCGTTAGCGACGGCACGATGACAAGGACACGTTAAGCAACTGGAGAAGCCCTCCTCGTCCCGTGGAGAAATCTGCGGAGCAGAAAACCGCATAACCGGCGACACCGGGAAATCGGCAGACGGCGAGAGGGTGGCGGAGGGGCCAGTAGTAGCGAGGAAGCGGGGTAATGCCCGTGGAGCGAAGGGGCCCTGCTGTTGTGCAAGAACTCCAACGATATGGGAGGCGCGGGTGAGATGACAAAGTCACCCATTAGTTTGCAAGACCTGAGGAGGAGGATATACGTCAAGGCGAAGGCAGAACCAACTTGGCGTTTTTGGGGACTATATGTTCACGTCTGCAAGATGGGAACGCTCCAGCAAGCCTACCAGATGGCCAAGAGTAACAACGGCGCACCTGGAATCGATGGTGTCACATTCGATGCAATCGAAGAAAGTGGGGTGGAGAGTTTTCTGAAGCAGATACGGGACGAATTGGTCCACAACACGTGTCGGCCCATGCCGGTGCGGAAGAAGGAGATTCCGAAGGACGGGGGCACCAAGGTCCGCGTTCTTTCGATCCCCTCGATCCGTGACCGTGTGGTTCAGGGAGCGCTGAAGCTCATCCTGGAGCCGATCTTCGAAGCTGATTTTCAATCGGGGACGTATGGCTACCGACCGAAACGGTCAGCGCATGCAGCGATCAACCGAGTCGCTCAGGCGATTGTCCAGGGGCTAACACAAGTCATCGATCTGGACCTCCGAGCCTATTTTGATAATGTGCAGCATTCACTGCTGCTCGAGAAAGTGGCACGGCGGGTTCAAGATGCATCGGTGATGAGACTCCTCGGGATGATCCTGAAGTCGACCGGGAGAAAGGGAGTTCCTCAGGGCGGAGTGATTTCGCCAATGCTCAGCAACCTCTACCTCACCGAGGTGGATCGCATGCTGGAAAAGGCGATTGTGACCACCCGAAGAGGAAAATACCCGAACGTTCAATACGCGCGATTTGCGGATGATCTGGTGGTATTGATTGACTCTCATCCGCGGCATGCATGGCTAATCACGGCGGTGGAAAAACGACTGCGAGAGGAACTGGCAAAACTCAGAGTAGAAATTAATGAGGAAAAGAGCCGGAAGGTTGATCTATCAAAGGGAGAGAGTTTCGGCTTTCTAGGGTTTGAGTATCGTCGCGTTCAAAGCCGTATGGGAAAGTGGCGGGCTCACTACGTGCCTAAGCAGAAGAAGCGGACGGCACTCCTTCAGAAGCTCAAGGAAATCTTTCAGCGATACGTCAGCCAGCCCGTGGGGCGGGTGATCGAACTTATCAATCCGATTCTACGGGGATGGGTGCACTACTTTGCGGTAGGAGACTCGAGCCGATGCTTTTCCTACATTAAAGACTGGGTGGAAAAGAAGGTCCGGCGGCATCTGATGCGTGCCCGAGGACGCCGAGGATTCGGTTGGAAGCGGTGGAGTACGCAATGGGTCTACAACACCCTCGGACTGTTTAACAACTACCGGGTGGTACGCGAAGCCCTCAGCTGAAAGCGGTCCAACACGAACTGACCAATAACTCTTGCTGTGAAGCACACAGGAAAGCCCAGTGCAGGAAACCTGCCCGCTGGGTTTGATGAGGCGGGGACTGGAAACCAGTTTACGATTCGGCTAATGAGGCACTCCCAGAGGAAACGGGGAGCAACAGATAGGCTGAATCTACGGAGCAGGCGCCAGTCCTCGACCCTACAAAAAGACGGTGCTCTACTGCACACCACGGCTGCTCACGAGCTGCCCCACGTGCGAACCGAACTTCGAAACGTCCTGGTAATTTCGTTGGTTGCGCCACATCCAGTACAAGCGAACTGCCAGTCTGCGCGCCATCGCCACCTTGGCAATGGAGTGTTGACGACGCATCATCAGGTGCAGGTAGTGACGACGCCACTCCGGGTCGCTCTGAATGGCGCCTTGGGTCGCCTCCACCAACAGGAAACGCAGCAGTGTGTTGCCTTGCTTGGTGATATGTCCGAGGCGCTGCGAGTCGGCGCTGGATTCCTCACAAGGAATTAGTCCCAAGTAACTGCCGATTTGTTTGCCGCAACGGAAACGCTCCGGCGATCCCAGAATCAGCACGAAGGCCAGCGCGGTGATTGGGCCAACGCCGGGATGCGTCATCAACCGTTGCACCTCAGGTCGGCGCTCGGCTTCCGCTTCGATGGCGGCGGTTAACTCGTCGATGCGGGGAGTGAGTTGGTCGAGCAGTTCTAACAACTCTTGGCGCCGGCGCGTGGCCCAGGGGGCCAACTGTAAGGACTCTAACTGCGCACGCCCTTGCTTACTCCACAGCTTTTGCTTGCGCCGCACTCCTTCATTCATCGCAATCGCTTGCAACTATTCATCACCCGGGTGCGCATTTGCACCAGGCGATGGCGGTGCCACAGCAGCTGTCGCAGATCTCGATTCTCCGGACTCGCTACCCAGATGCGGGGAAAACGATCCTCGATCAACAACTTCAGCAAGTGTTCGGCATCGCGACGATCGGTCTTCTGCTTGCGTACCCGCATGGCTCGAATCTGTGCGGCCTCGCCTATCCACAGCTCGAAGTTCAACTCGGCCAGTAGGCGCTCAAACCAGCGGGCGTACCCGGTGGCCTCCATGCCCACTCGCACGCTGACTCCTCGCTGTTTCAGCTCGCGGTAGAACTGTTCCGCCTCTCCGTTGTTGTGCTGCAGACGTTGTTCACCACACTCGCCGCTCTCCATGTCTATCCAGGCGATTTGCTGCACGCTCGGGTGATAATCCGCTCCTATAATCATCATGTTCGGCCTCCTTGTTTCCCGAGCCTTGGTCGTTTCAGCGCTACCAAGTTTACTCAGATCTTGGAGGCCGACGACTTCATGAAATCAAAAAGGCCACGCGGTCAAAAAAGGTGGTCAGCCAAGAAGCCGCCCGTTCACGCGGCTTTTTTCTTTGGCTTCATTCTTGGTCATTTTGACATTTCTTGTCCTAACCTAGGTTCGCTCTTCGAGTCGGGCGAGTATTTCATTGACGCGTGCCAGATGGCTTTGAAGGACTTCTCTGTATTCTGCCGGCAAGGGCTCGTTTTCAAGAAGGCTTACGAGATTCAGTCGAACCTTTTGTAGCCGAACAATCTTCTGAACAAATTCACTGCTTAATTCCAACATGCTCTAATTAAGATGCGTGCGCAGGCCACACAGAAAAAGCCCGCGACGCGCTCACACACATAAGGTCGGAGGTTAGAAGCGCATCGCGGGCTGAAGTATCGACTATGGAGGCAAAGGGTTGTTCCCGGAATTGGGATGCCAGCCCCTTGAAATAGGTGCTTACCCCGTCCTATCTCCAATTCCGGAACAAACATTCACGTGTGAGCCGAAAACGAGGTTTTCGGGTGTAGGATTCGCGCTCCCCCAAATCACAGCATTTTGGAGCGTCTCCCGATGGCTCTGTATAAGTACACGCAGTCTGTAAAGCAGTGGGATCATGCGAGTTCGACAAGTTGTATGAACCAGGAACTGCTGGCGGATGGTCTGGCGTGATCCAAGCAGCCGCACCCTCAAAAAGGTGGGACCCCAACACAAGAAACAGAGATCAAGTGCACTCTCTGTAGCGGCACCGTACAGATGCGCTAATTCAGGTCTGATCCACTAACTCACAGTGGGGAGCGCATCTGCCGCTTCGCGGTGGGCAGATGCGCGACGACGTGCCGAAAGAGATCGAAGCAGCCAAAAGAGGCCACGCCCTCGAAAAAAGGTGGTCGGCCATCGTGAACGAACGGAGAACATCTGCGGAATCTGTGGATCATCTCCTTGCAGATGTGCGACCACAATTCAGTAATTGATTTCCCGGCGCTAAAACAAACGAACCAAGCAGCCAAAAGGCCGCCACCCTTTCGCAGAGGACCTGCGAAAAAGACAATTGTTATTTCTTGAAGTAGTAGGTCCAACTCAGCGAAATGTAGGATTTCAAAGGCACGCCCACCACACGTTCAAATGGTGCTGGTTCGGTTGGTAGTGCTAACGTTTCAGTGGTTTGACCAGTGAAGCCGTCCGCAATGAGAAAATTCGCTGCCATTGAGATACGGTTTTCGAGAAAGGGCCTGATTATTGCCCCGCGAATCTCCCTCACGGGAACCCCAGTGAAGCCGTCCCCCAGTGGCTTCGGCTTGACATATTCAAACTCACCTCGCGCCTGCAGCCTCAACGGCAATCTGTATAGTGACCCGACTGCATCCCAAATCATCCGCGGCGCTTCAGGTACTGGCTCTCCTGTCTGGCGATCCCGTGCATCTGCCTGCGCATAAGAGGCGTAGAGTGCGCCCCATCTGAAATTCCTCTGCATAGACACGGAAATCACGTTATTGACGGATGGACCCACGGCTTTTTGCAGACCCGTGTCCGCGTCAATTTTTGCCAATTCGAGAGAATTTGATACGCGCCGTAAAGCTACAAAAAGCTGCGTTTGCTTCAGGACCTTGGAGATCACGATCTGGTATGCACGCGAAGGCGCAAGAAGCATTGGCTGATCTGACCCCGTGCCGATTCGTGGATCATTGGTGTGAAACGCCTCCCCGTAGCTGAAGGCTACTGTCGGCAGGTGCCAGCCGTCAGGTGGCAAAACGGTAAGCGTCCCCTTGGGCAAAGTCAGAGTCGCAAGGCGAGTGAAAGAGTTCTGCGGACTCATCACGTCCTGATTGTCCATCCAGACCGCTTCCTGACGAAGGCCAAAGTTGTAGTGCAGATAGCGACTCACAGGACCATCCAATGACACGAAGGGTTCAACGAAGGAGAGCGTCAGGTTGTTGCCAGTAACTGGCTGGAATCCGCCTTGCTCGTCGAGGTGCTTCAAATCTAAATTGCGAGGTGCATCCCATCGCACGTCCACTCCGGCGAGTATGGCAACCCACGGGCGTAGAGTCTGCGTGTAGGCGGTTTCGCCCCCTAGTACGCTTCGGGTTTCACTCTGCTGAATCAGTCCATCGCCGAAGTTCGATCTTAGTGTAAGCGCGTAGTTGCGGAAAAAACCAGAGAAGGAAAGCTGCTTCTGCTCACTCAGCTTCCAATTGTCAGTTATGACTCCAACCAACGTATGGGTACGATCTAATTGGCGGTTGTCTATCGTATCGCCGGGAACCTGAACCCCGATTGGAATTAGCCCGGGGATATCCGAAAAACCGTAATAGCCAACTCCGAACAGCGAGAGTTGATGATGCCCCAAGAAAAACTGGCGAAAGGCATTGAGCTTGTACTGCTGTTACCTTCACGAACGTTGAAAGCTCCGCTATCAATCCGAACTCCTTCGATTGTTGGTGCGATCAGAAAGTTTGGATCGGCATAACCGTTTCCATGTGCATTCGCCGGAAGGTTGTTGGGATATAGGAAGTCACCGATTTGATAAAACTGGGCAATAGGTTCTCCATGATCCCCAGCTACTCCGGGCGCGAAATACTGCGGAGCTTTTATGCCTCCCGATGCAGTCTCAACGGGCAATCCCGGAATCGAAATCGGCGATCCCGGCCTTCCCGGATTGGCGTCGAGTACTTCATCATGCACGATGATGTTTTGCGACGGATCAGGACTGAGGGATGACGGTGCAGATGCAACGACAGTGAGTTGCTGTCGCGCAGATATGATTTGCTGAAATTGAAGATTTATTTCTCTTTGCTGTTCCACTCCCAAAGAAACATCCGCTACGACACTCGCAAATAAAGGCGACTCGGCGATCAGTTGATAGACGCCAGCAGCGATACCGGAGACGATGAAGCGTCCCTTAGCGTCACTCTTCGCCTCCGCAACCGTGCTGCCGCCAGAATTCACCAGTCTCAGATGAGCCTGCGGCACTGGAACATTTTGGGGATCAGCAATGCGGCCTTGAATACTCACTGATTGTGCTGTAGCGATGCAACCTCCAACCAGAACCACCAGCGCGTAAAAAACGCTCAGAACTGCGCTCGGCAGCTTGCTTGTCTGCGAAGCATTCCGGTTCGTGTGCATCTTAATTCGATAGCAATCTAGTTGAAGATCAAAAACGGCAATATGCGCGAGTGAGTCAGTAGCACGATTGTAAGAATCGTAATACTACTACTTCTATCCTTAGCGGGTTCTCACAGTGCAAAAATCTGCCAACTCAGATGTGATTCTGATGATTGATCGCGGGCCGCCCGGACAAGGCCGCCAGTCGGTGAGCAAACAGACAGCAGGTGGGAAATCTCTGGTCGAGCATCGCGCCGATGCAACAGTGGAGATTGGGGACGTTTGCCGGATCGACTCCGTGCAGGTGCGCCACTTCAATTCCAGTAGTCGTTTGCAAGCTTCATATCGCGAAGTGATCCAAGCAGCGCACTATCTCGCGGAGGCCACCCGCGATCTCTAAAGCCTTGGTGATGTATCCCGCCATGCGAACGAGGCTAGGCTTCGCCGAGATGTTTGCGCTGGTCTTTCCTTGACATGCTGATTCTCCTATGCTTCGTATTGTTTCGATCAGCGGCACAGGCATTGGTTTGAATTTGACGGCAAAGTTGCGGCCTTTAAAGCAGCTTCAAACGCTTGAACTCATCGCGTACAACTCGGTAACACTCACAAGCCGCGTCCGCGAGGCCCTCCCGGTCCTGAACTGTGACAACACCGCGAGAGTATTTGATCAGACCAGCACGGTGGAGGAGTCCCGCCGCTAAGGTAACGGTAGTGCGAGGGGCGCCGAGCATTTGACCGAGAACTTCGTGAGTGAGCGCAAGTTCGTCCGATTCCATTCGGTCCCGGCAAGTAGACAACCAGCGTGACAGCCGTTCCTCAATCCCGTGCAACCGATTGCAAACTGCGGTTTGCACCAGAAAGCCCTGCACGTATTTGTGCAGATAACGCCGGAGCTCACCTGCTCGTTCAAATTCGTGTTTTAGAGCCTCTGCCTCAATGCGAAACCCGGAACCCGCGATTTGCTCTAAGACATGAAATTGACGGTTGGATGCGGGAAAAGCTGATACCGCGATTCTTCCCTCCAGTGGAATCGCGGTTTTTCCTAGAGACGACGGTGGCTGACTTCTTTGGCGGCTGTTTCCCGCCGCACATCTAGCGTAGACGTGAGATAACGCAAAACTTATGCACTAGATGTGCATGATTGTGAAACATTGTCACAACTCGCGATTACTCTTTAGTCATCCAACTGCTTGGGTTGGGGGAGATTCTGTGGGGAAGTACCGGGACGATGTGGCCGAAGCATACCTCATGCTTATCCACCTAATAAAATCACGCCTCATCACGCCTAAAACCCGGCAATCTGCTGAGAATTTGGTGACGATGCTGGAAAAGGAATTAACGCAACGGCAGGAAGCTGAGAAATCAGACAACGCAGCGTAGCCGGGCGAGAAGATGTAGACCCGGCACCGGGTAAGGCCCTTGTCAAAGTCTTGGCCGCAGCACCGGGGTTTGACACAGCAGCTTCCCAGATCATGGCACTAATCCAACGCGGCATCAAGCCTCCAAATGCGCTGTAGCCAGCTTAGAATGAGCCATTCCGGAATGTGTCAGCATTATTACCTATCAATTACCACTGCGCTTTGCCAGCCAACTGCGAATGGCGCCAGGTTCGGATCGCCTCGCTTGATTACTGCGCGATCCGCACCCTTGCGAACCCTTCTCGGCTCTCTCACTTCGGCGTGCGCGCGTTCTCGCTTGGACAACAGGTCAGCGCCAGAGGCGTTTTTGAGGCGCAATGGTACCCGCAGTGCGTCTATCAGGTGTTCCAGATCCGCGCTACTCGCCCATATTTGGCCTTCATGCACGCGGCGGATGCACTTGGTGAGGACTTCCAGGGAGCTTGTACGACAGAAGATTCCCCGAGCGCCGGCGCGAAACGCGCTGATGGTGGAATCTCGGTCTGAGTTTTCCAAGATGACGATTACTTGCACATGCGGAAGAGCAGCGCGCAGTTTCTCGGTGAGTTCGTACCCGGATGCCTCTTGCGCGCCAAGGTCCCCGCTTATCAATGCAACCTCGACGGATTCGCGTTCCGCGGTTTCCAGAGCCGTCTTTGCATCTGGCGTGGCGTAGAAAACCTGAAACCCGTTGCTCTGAAGTGCAGTGGAAATGGCTTGGCTGGTTATGCGGCTCGAATCGACAACAAGAACTCGAATAGGAACAACTTCGGGGATGTCAGACACTGTGTGCCTCCCATGCGAGATCGCCAATCAGGCGCGGTGCGTTTTGATTTCTGCCTTTGAAAAGCCACATTTCAAGGCAGTCATTGGAAACGGTCATATTAGCGTTGATCACGATACGTCAGCATGGGAATCGTGAGTCTCGCCGTCATTTTCGAGCCTCTAGTCTGCACGGGTTGGGTTAAGAGCATGTCAATTCTTACCTAATCAGACGGCGCGTAGGTCTGCGGTCCTGAGCATACTGTGTACGGTTGACCCCAATACTTTCGCTCCCTTGTTGTTTCCGATGCGCGTTGTAGGCTGCACACGTAAAGTGTCCGGGCCAACCCACCCGGAAACGAGTAATCATCAATTTGTTTCGTATTCAGACACTCTAAGCAGATATTCGTCCACTGCTATGGAAGAAGTGTATTGGTTTGCGGTCAGGATGGATTATGTCTGCAATCAATGCAACTGCTCGGGAACAGAGAAGATGGTGGTTGCTTCGCCACACCCGGATCACACCCTGATTATGGAAAGAATCAACAAGGAGAAGCTTAGTTGCAGCAGCTGCAAGGCTCTTCTGGCAGGTGGGACTCCGGTAAATGTCTCACTTCAGGCCGGAACACTCGAACAGATTCGACAATGGGGCTATCCAACTCCGGCTGATAATTAGGACATCGCGGGCTGCCTTGCGGTGTTTCGTATCGCCGATCCGCTACTGTTTTTGGGTCTATTGAAAGAACTCAGTCATCTGTGGGGCTGCATCCGCACCGTTCGGGCTGTTCGGAACTCCTAAGGCTTTCATCGTCAGCGAGAGCAGGCTGCGGTGATCATAAGTCGTGCTGTTACCAACATATCCGGGCCGAACATGCGTGCCGAGCAGAATCGCCGCGATGTGGCCGCCACCATTGGTCAGGTCGTCGGCAGATTCATCGAAGACAATAACTAGCAATCCGCTTTGCTGGAATGCAGCGTTCACCTGCAACGGCGCGATATTTGTTTGCAGCCATTGGTCGGCGATCTGAAGGCGCTGCGCAAGCGCACAATCGTCGGTGCCGTTCGGACAACTGTGCGCATCATCGGCGGCATTAGGAACTATGAATGAGTAGTTCGGCAGAGCGCCGGAGGCGAGATCGGCGGCAAGTTGCGGGAACGCACTGAGGTTTGCGGTTTTCGCGGGGTTCTGCTGTACGTCGCTGAAATACGAGAATGGATTGTGATGGCGTAGGTAAGGAAACTGGTCTCCACCGAGGTAGCCCGGAGAGGGTATGGATTCGGCGTAGACCTTCCAACTCTTGCCCGACGCTGCCAGTTCGCGGATTACACTGTCCGTGGAGACGACACCGTTGAAGTTGTCATCATTGGTTATGGCTTGTCCGGTGGTGAGGATGAAGTAGTTGGGGATGGAAGGGTGCGAGTTGGCGTAGTAATTGGCCGCCAATGCTCCTTTGCTCAACAGGCTATTCAGGTAAGGCATGTTGGGGCTGCCGATCACGTCCGAGTAGTCAGTATTTTCCAGCACCACCACCGCGACATGCTGCACTTGCGGGACAGTCTGCGAAGCGCCAGCTACCTGTCCTGCCACAAAGCTTTCTGCGCCGCACCCAAAAACAAAAATGGAGAGAGCGAATACACGGAGAGAGCGGAGAAATGTCATCGGAAGTAGCAGCCTAGCTACGTGGTTAGAAGTGTCTGATAGCGGCGACTACAACTAAGGTTGACTGATTCGGACTGACCGGAAAAAAGTTACAAGTGCGCGACATTTGCGGTCCCCTGATGTGGAAGGATCATCGCCAAAGCAGGGAGATTTTGGGATTCGAGGGAGGCCTTAAATGGGACCGAACCTGAGAATCCTCTTTTTTGCTCAACGCGACAACTCGGGTTCTATAGCAGGTTGCTATACCTTTTTTCCCGAACGGGAAGTCTGGTTCGATTCCGGTGACCCGCGATTCGCAAGCAGCATCCTGGAACCAGAGTGGGTGCGGAGAGTCCCACAGCAATGCCGACAGGCCGCCGTTGGGCTTTAATTTCTGACGTGTGATTTCAGTCACAGGTGCCGGGGCGTAATCGTGGCAGACTCTTCGCACAGGCAGCAGCGTGGTGTGTTGCAGTAGAACTGGTGTGTTGTGGAATTGCGAAGTAGAACGACCAAAAGTCTGGAATTGGAAACTCAACGCGAAAATCTGATCTACGTACTCGATCACGCAGAGCTGACCGAAGAAGAACGATCAGAACTTAACGGTCGGCTTGCTGTAGTAGAGGACGAACTGCTGGAGCTTTTTGTCGCTAGTTCTACTCCCAAATCAGCTGTCTCCCGGCCCGAATTCTAATTTTTCAGAGGGCGCAAATGAACAAGGCTGACCTAGTGGAGAGAGAATCAGTGCCTATGCACATCTCAGCCAAACAAAAGCGAGTAAGGCGATGGAATCCGTCATGCACAGCATCACTGCCGCACGCAAGCGCGGTGATCACGTGACCCTGTCGCGATTCGGCACGTTCAGCGTCTACCAGCGCCAAGCAAGAAACGGGTGCAATCCGCAGACGGGTGCGGTGATCAAAGTTAACCACCCGGAGAGTCGGCAGGTTTAGCCCCATCCTGGAACTGAAGAAGGCTGTCGGCAAGGGATGACATCTAAGCGAGTACAGTTTGTCGTCTGCCATAGCCTGACAGAAACGTTGCCCCCTTCGCGCACCAGCCCATAATTCGACCCAATGGTAGCGTACGAGGCTGAAAAACCGAATTGCTGGATTCGTCTGATTTAGGTTATGCTTCCGCGGAAATTCGTCTGTTGGAGTCCGCTGATGTTCTCCAAACTGATGGACGCCCTCTTTGGTTGTATCCACGCCAACTACAGCCTTCCCAGAACGCTCAGGCCAGTCCGTAACAGCAGTGGTGTTCCGTCCGAGCCACGTACTTATGTTGTCTACTTAGACTGTGGCAAAGACGTATCATTCTAAGTGAGATTGCAACTGTGGCGACAGCAAGGACTTTCCAGCTTTCCTCAGTTTTTGGATCTTTGGTTTTCAAAACCAAAGAGAAGGGAAGGCTTGGTGTCTCCAACCGTTCCAGCTCAGGCGAGATAGTGAGTGTTGTCGGGATTTCTCACTAGCTATCCGGCAGGGCGAAGTCGGGACTTCCTTCGAGTTCA
>CAZBCQ010000005.1:0-8109 GCA_964490255.1 uncultured Terriglobales bacterium
ATCTGCTTAAAACGCGGAAAAAACTTACTGAGCGACGTGCACAACACAAATCAAAACCTACCTCGAATCATCACAGTGAGCAGAACTGAAAGCGGCCTGCGCTTCAGCGGGCATAAATACAAGGCTCGCATCTCGGAGTCGACTTCGAGCGTCGAGGTGCCGGAAGTGAACCCTAAATGGAAATACAGGACTGTAAAGAAGCTGTGACCCTCACTTTTAGCTCGGCGCAAACCGAGCGTCTTACGACAGAGATCGCTCCCAAGGCACCAGCGGTCGACTTTGCCAAGCCCGGAGATAGCAAGGCGGAGAGTGCTGCGTGCGCTCGCGCCGCAGACATAAAACGGTCTTCCCCGTCGATGGCCAGGATCGAAGCCAATCGCCGCAACGCCCGGCGATCAACTGGGCCGAGAACCGCCCGAGGCAAGGCAAACAGCCGGCGTAATGCGCTCAAGCACGGCTTTCTCGCCAAGGAACTGCTGATCGCCGGAGGCGAGGGCAAGGAATCGTCCGCCGAATTCGCGCAATTGCTGCAAGGGCTGACGGACTACTTTCAACCCGAAGGTTTACCCGAAGAGCTCCTCGTCGAGCAGATTGCCGCTGCTTATTGGCGTCTGCGCCGACTCCATCAGCATGAGGTAGGTGAAATCCGCCGCCGCCTCGACGACGCGCCTACGGCAGTCACAAACGAGAAGCTTCAGCGGCTCAAGCAGTGCCAGTCCACCTTAGCATTGCAACGGGCACTCAATACGCTTGGGAGTGACGTACCGCTGCTGCGCGGAATGGCGCCCGTGGAACTTGAAGGAATCCGCCAGGAGTTCCTGACCAGTACCCAGGGCATTGACTTCCTCCTGCAGCTGCTTGCGGGTGCGAGGGAGGAAATTGCTACGACCGGAACTGCCAGCGCCGACTTACTGCGGCAGCTGTATCTGTATTTTGGTTGCGTCGAATCTGGTCTGGCCCGCTACTGCGATCTGCGCAGCGATCAGGCATGCAAACCGCACCACAGCTTGCCCGCCGGCGAAGATATTTCCTTGAGTTCCGCCACCTCGCAGACGGAGATGCTGGCGAGAATCGATACTGAAAAGAACGGCTTGCTCCTCCGCCGCGCAGCGGTTGCGACGATGGAGGAATCGGCTCGGGTGGCACGAGTGAACAGCTACCGCCTCCCCGACCCGGCCGCGCTCGAGCGCATCGTGCACTACGAGAGCCACCTGCAGCGCCAGCTCTCGCGCGCCTACGCGCACCTCGAGCGGCTGCAGCGCCTGCGCGCCGGCGAGGACCTGCCGCTGCCGTTGAGTGCACGGCTGGAGCTGGGATGAGCGCTCACAAAAACAGTGTTTTGCGAAACGAAGCCAACAGGCGCTTTCTTTTCAGGGGAGGAGCGTTGGACGGGACGAGGAACCAAGCAAGCAGAAAAGATGAGGGTGGACGACTTCCCTATTTCGACTCAAGGCAGAAGCGCTGCCGATCGATCATCAGTGCGCCACTACCATATCCTGGTAGCTGACAAACTGATCCCGGCCCGGCCAGGAGCCGCGATGGATGGCATCAACCGTGAATCCGGCCTCGCGATACAGGCGCTCAACCTGGTCCTCCGGATAGGCGATGGCTTCTTCCGGAACCTGTGGATTGGTGACCCGGGTGCCTTCCAGCTGATGCCGGAAATCGCGGGAGGACCTTCCCGAGTCGATCAGCGCCTCTGACTCCTGGTTGAGCAAGAACCAGGTGATCAGGCACCGGCCCGTCGGCCTCAGCACCCGCCGAATCTCGCGCAGGTAGTTGCCGACCTCGGCGGGCAGCATGTGGGTGAAGACGGAGGTCACAAAAACGAAGTCAAAACTGGCCGCGGGAAACGGAAACACATACTCGCTTCCCTTGTATCGTCCCTGCGGTCGATATTCCTTGTTGTAGATATCCGCTACCTGGAAGCGGAAGTTTGGGAAGCGCGGCGTAATCCGTTCCGCACACCATTGAATGCCACTCTCGACAATGTCAAAGCCTTCATAACGCGCCTGCGGCGACAGGTAGCCGGTCAGCGGAATCGCCATCCGGCCGATGCCGCAGCCAACATCGAGCACGCTTTCGTCCCGGCCAAGCCCACACAGATTGCGGAAGTATCCCAGAAACTCCTCTCCGTGACTGCGAAAGTCCCCGGAGCCGATGAAGACCATCGTTCGCGGCGGGACCATGGGATCGCGTCGCCCCAAAACCGTATCGACCGAATCAAGCACCGCGTTCTTCCCGTGCGCCGCTGCCATCCAAAGCGATCGAGGAACATGGGCGCGCACAAAAGCTTTCATCGGCATCGGCAGATTCTAGCAGCCAACCGCTGCGGTCCTTTTCGCAACATGAACGGTTATCTCTCCGCACATTGGTGCAAGTTAGATGCTCGCCAGCCTCAGACCTGCGCTCCGTCTCCGGGGGATTGTCTGCCGCTAATTCCTTCGATCTCAGCGCCGGCCCACTGGTCGGACATTCTCGTCCGCGAACGAGCTTGTCACCCCACCCTCTTGACAACTCTGCTCTAACAGCGTATCCCTGCCAAGCTGACGTGGGGATCTCAGCAGCGCGGAAAATACATCGGGCCCTTTACTGCTCTGCCGGGACTCCAACCCTCCTTACCACGCGTGCTTGGAGATCCGCTCTATGACCTGGACGCAAGTCTACGATCCCTTCGGACACTGGTGGCTTTCCACCCTGGTCGCTGCTCTGCCGATCCTGGTCCTGCTCGGTTTGCTCGCCGGATTTCGCGTCGCCGCCCACATCTGCGCCATTGCGGGCGCGGCCACCTCGATCCTTTGCGCCATCGTGGTTTTCGGAATGCCCGCGCGGCTGGCCTTCACCAGCTTTTTCTATGGCGCCAGTTTCGGATTGCTGAAGATTGTCTGGATCGTGATCGCGGCTGTCTATCTCTACGACATCTCCGTGGAGACCGGCCAGTTCGAGATCATGAAAGAATCGGTGGCCGGGATCACGCCCGATCGTCGTCTTCAGTTGCTGATCGTAGCCTTCTGTTTTGGAGCCTTCATTGAAGGCGCGGCCGGCTTCGGCGCCCCGGTGGCGATCGCCGGCGCGTTCATGATCGGCCTGGGATTCAAGCCGTTTCACGCGGCGGCGCTGAACCTCATCGCGAATACAGCTCCGGTCGCCTGGGGTGCGATTGGAACACCGGTGCACACGCTCGCGGCGGTCACCGCTCTGCCGGAATCCGATCTGAACGCGATGATTGGCCGCATCCTGCCGTTCACCGCCATCATTGTTCCCTTCTGGCTGGTTCGCGCCATGGTGAGTTGGTCAGAGACCCTTGAGGTTCTTCCGGCGATTCTCGTGGTCGGGATCTCATTTGCCGGCACCCAGTACTTCTGGTCCAACCACATGGATAGCAATCTGGTGGACATCGCCGCCGGCGTCGTTTCGATGGTGGTGACCCTCATCTTCCTGCGCTTTTGGCAACCGAAACACATCTGGCGCTTTGAAGACGAGCGCGATGCGGCTTCGGTCGCCAAAGAACAGAAAGCGGTCGTGCACCACACGACTGGCGAGATCGCGAAAGCCTGGATGCCCTTTCTGATCCTTTCTCTCTTCGTTTTGACCTGGGGACTGCCAAAGGTAAAAACGGCGATGGGAAACGCAACAACTCCGGCCTTCAAGACGGGCGGGTGGAGTGTTCCTTATCTTCACAAAGCCGTCTCTCGCGCTCAACCAGTCGTCGCCAACACCACTCCGGAAAACGCGAAGTTCGATTTCAACTGGCTCACCGCCACCGGCACCGGATGTTTTCTGGCGGCGATCGTTTCCGGCACCATCCTCGGTATTGGTCCAAAGAGGCTGCTTCAGACATTCGGCAAGACGCTCTACCGCTTGCGGTACGCGATCATCGCTATGGCCTGCATGCTGGGACTTGGCTTCGTCACTCGCTACTCTGGCATGGATGCTGTGCTCGGTCTGGCCTTCACGCGGACCGGATGGCTCTACCCGTTTTTCGGCACGTATATCGGTTGGCTCGGCGTCGCCCTCACGGGCAGCGACACGTCGTCGAACGCGCTGTTTGGCGGCTTGCAGCGCATTACCGCCCAGCAACTGAGTCTTAGCCCCATCCTCATGGGGGCGGCCAACAGTGCGGGCGGCGTAATGGGTAAGATGATCGATGCTCAATCCATCTGCGTTGCTACAGCCGCTACGAATCAGGTCGGCAACGAGGGTTCCATCTTTCGCTTCGTGTTCTGGCACTCGGTGGCATTGGCGGCCATCGTGGGCGTGATCGTGATGTTGTACGCCTACGTTTTTCCGCATCTAATTCCACACGGACTTACATTTGTGCACTAGACGCGCAACTCGCAGCAGGAACCCGCAATCCAGTTCCGGGCGCGTGCTTGCTCTCAGGAGCTGCCCGTGAATACCTCTGTGCTCCGGGAGTTCGAATCTGTCGTGGGACGGCATGGGCTGATCTCTTCGCAGGAACAGCTACGTACGTACGAGTGCGACGCCCTCACGAACTTCCGCGTCTGCCCCAGCGCAGTACTGCTGCCTGATTCCGTTGAAGAGGTGCAAGGCATTGTGCGCATTTGCCATCGCGAACGTATACCGTTCGTTGCGCGTGGTTCGGGCACTGGACTGAGCGGCGGTGCGCTTCCGGTCAAAGACGGCGTTGTCATCAGCCTGGCGCGCATGAACCGTATTCTCGAAGTCGACCTGCCCAACGCGCGCGTAACCGTCGAACCCGGCGTTATCAATCTCGACGTTACCGGGCGTGTGTTGCCCCATGAATACTTCTACGCTCCGGATCCGTCGTCCCAATCGGTGTGCAGCATCGGCGGCAATGTAGCTGAGAATTCCGGCGGCGCTCACTGCCTGAAGTACGGATTCACTACTACCCACGTACTTGGGCTCGAAATGGTTCTGCCCGACGGCAGTCTTGTTCATCTTGGCGGCAAAACGCTCGACTCACCCGGGTACGATCTGGCCGGCATCTTCGTCGGATCGGAAGGAACTCTTGGGATCGCGACGAAGGTGATCCTCCGGGTCGTGAAGCGTCCGGAGTCCGTGCGAACTTTGCTGGCGGCCTTCAATACAACGAACGAAGCTGGCGCTGCTGTCAGCGACATCATTGCCGCTGGCATGCTGCCCGCTGCCATCGAAATGATGGACAACCTCGCCATTCAGGCTGCCGAAGCTGCCGTTCATGCTAATTACCCGAACTGTGGCGGATTGCTTCTGGTGGAATTAGATGGACCAGAAGCGGAAGTCCAAAGCTTGATGGAGCACGTCAGCGACATCTGTCGCAAAGACGGCGCGTGGGAGATCCGCATCGCCGCCTCGGATGTGGAACGAGTGCTGGTATGGAAGGGACGCAAAGCCGCCTTCGCTGCCATGGGACGCATTTCTCCCAACTACATCGTGCAGGACGGTGTCATCCCCCGCACTGCGCTTCCGCGTGTCATGGACGAAATTGCACGGCTGAGTTCCGAGGCGGGTCTGCGTGTCGCCAACGTTTTCCATGCGGGCGACGGCAATCTTCACCCGCTGGTTCTCTACGATCGGCGCATCTCCGGACAGGAAAAGCTTGCGGAGGCTCTCTCCTACAAGATTCTTCAGATCTGTATCGACGCTGGTGGATCGATTACAGGAGAACACGGAGTCGGGGAAGAAAAGAAATTGATGATGTCGCGAATGTTCAGCGAGCCTGATCTCGATACGATGCAGCGCGTCCGTTGTGCTTTCGACCCGCTGCAGCTGTCGAACCCGACGAAGGTATTTCCGACCCCCCGGCTATGCGGCGAAAAGCCGGGCGAATATCAGCCTCATCCGCTTGAGACGGCCGGCGTGGCAGAACGCTTCTGAATCAGTATGGGCAGCTCTTCCCAAATTGCGGCCACCAGAGCGAACCTCGAAGAAGCCTTGGGTACGATTGTCGGTCCGACTCATGTGCAGTCTCCCACCTCTGACGAACCGAAGCCGCAGACACAAGTGCTAGTTGAGCCGGGGAACGAGCAAGAAGTCGCCGCCGTGTTGCGCTGCGCAAACGAGCGCGGGTTATCCGTAATTCCCCAAGGGGGTTCCACGAAGTCGG
This sequence comes from uncultured Terriglobales bacterium, assembly GCA_964490255.1. Taxonomy (GTDB): domain Bacteria; phylum Acidobacteriota; class Terriglobia; order Terriglobales; family Acidobacteriaceae; genus JAJPJE01. The sequence goes on from CAZBCQ010000005.1 coordinate 6,071, forward strand.
ACTGGGGGAATCCTCCTGCGCGATTCGATATCGTTCTCTCGACGAAACGCATGGACAGAGTTCTCGAGCATGCTTGGGCCGATCTGACGGTAACGGTTGAAGCCGGATGCGTCATCGGCAATCTGCAAAGCGCTTTGGCGCAGCATGGTCAGCGATTGGCAATCGATCCACTCTGGCCCGAACGAACCACGATCGGCGGACTTGTCTCGACGAACGACAGCGGCTCGCTACGCCTGCGCTTCGGCAGCATACGCGACCTTATTATTGGGATCACATTGGCTTTGCCCGATGGCACGCTCGCCAGCAGCGGCGGAAAAGTCGTGAAGAATGTGGCGGGTTACGATCTTCCTAAACTCGCAACCGGCGCGTTTGGAACCCTAGGCGTGATTACCCGAGCAATTTTTCGTCTTCACCCTCTACCCAAGGATCGCCGGACGTTGACGATTTTTTGCGACGACCTGGATCAAGCGCAGCGCCTGCTCCTCCTCGTTCAGGGATCCAAGTTCGCCCACACGGCGTTGCAGTTGCGCACCGATTCCCAAGCCGCACCAGCCGAGCTCAACATTCTTTTTGAAGGCACGGTTACGGGCATCGATGCTCAAGAACAACAGCTGCGCAAGCTGGTTTCGCCGGCGAGGATTGAACTGACCTCCGATGATCGGTGGCAGGCTCGTCAGGCTCTTTGGACTGACGCGAATTCGGTGATCGCGAAATTCAGCGTATTGCCATCGGAGATCGCCGACGCCATTCGATCTCTGCAACAGGTATCGGAATCGAATCGCTGCCGCTGGGCTGCGGTAATTCAAGCGACTGGAATCGGCACGTTGAGATTATTGTCGCCCGAACCGCAGTCCATCCATTCAGCCCTAACCGCGCTGCGCAGCTATCTCGAAAGCACCGGCGGATCACTCGTCTTGTTGCGGCGCGTTCAGAATCTGCCGGCGTTCGACGCCTGGGGTGCAATCGGAGACGCGCAGGCGCTTATGTCGGCGGTGAAGCAACAATTCGATCCCAAGCGCATCCTGAATCCGGGACGATTCGTAGGTGGGATCTGATGTCGGCCAATATCTCCTCCCAATTGGTGAATCTCGAACAGCTCTCCAGTGCAAGTCCGTTTGACGAGCACCATCCGCCCGCCGCCGAGATTATCGACCAATGCGTGCACTGCGGATTTTGTCTCTCCACCTGCCCTACGTATGTGCTCTGGGGAGAGGAAATGGACTCCCCTCGCGGGCGCATTTACCTGATGAAGATGGCCCGCGAAGGCGCTGCCACCATGAACGCGGAATGGGTCGGGCATTTCGACAAATGCCTGGGCTGCATGGCGTGTATGACCGCCTGCCCCTCTGGAGTTGACTACAGCAAGCTCATCGAAGCGACTCGGGCGCAGATCGAGCGTCAGCATGGTCGCCCATTTCACGAACGGCTCTTTCGCCGGCTCATATTCGGCGTGTTCACGAATCCAGCCGTGCTTCGCCGCTTGCGTAGCCCATTAAGCATTTATCAGAAGCTCGGATTGCAGAGTGCGGTCCGCCAAAGTGGTCTCCTGAAGTTTCTGCCTAAGCGCCTTCAGGCGATGGAGCAGTTGCTGCCGGAGTCGAAGCCGCGCGAAGCTATTCCTGAGATAACTCCTGCGATGGGGACACGCCGCGCACGAGTTGGATTGCTACTGGGCTGCGTACAACGCGAATTCTTCCCTAATGTAAACGCCGCCACGGCACGCGTACTAGCAGCCGAAGGATGCGAAGTCGTTGCCCCGCGGAATCAACCTTGCTGCGGTGCTTTACTGATTCACGCCGGTGAGGAAGCACCGGCTCTCGATCTGGCGCGCCGTACCATCGACGTCTTCGAGCGTGCCGAGGTGGACGTGATTATCTCGAATGCTGCCGGTTGCGGATCGAACTTGAAGGATTACGGCCATCTTCTTCGTGATGATCCGCAATATGCCGAGCGCGCACGCCGATTCTCCGCCAAGTGTCGGGATATCCTCGAATTCCTGGCTGAACTGAAGCCGCAAGCTGAACGGCATCCCGTTGCTC
>CAZBCQ010000005.1:8209-15054 GCA_964490255.1 uncultured Terriglobales bacterium
ATCCTCGAATTCCTGGCTGAACTGAAGCCGCAAGCTGAACGGCATCCCGTTGCTCTCGAGCTGGCCTATCATGACGCCTGCCATCTTCAGCATGCCCAGGGAGTGCGCTCACAGCCTCGACAATTGCTTGCGCAAATTCCAAAGCTCAGTATTACGGAAATTCCCGAGACCGCAATCTGCTGTGGCTCGGCCGGAATTTACAACCTCGTTCAGCCCGAACCCGCCACCGCCCTTGGCGATAGAAAAGCTTCGCTAATCGCCCCACTGAAAGTCGACGCAGTGGCTACTGCCAATCCTGGATGCCTGCTGCAACTGCAATCAGCGCTCGCGCGGATCGGCCATCCACTTCCGGTCATCCACACTGTGCAGATCCTGGATGCATCGATTCGAAACCAGTCTCTCGACCTTCGATAACCGCGAACGAAAAAAGGGGGATGAGCCTGCGCCCATCCCCGATGAGAGAGTCAGTTCGATTTAGAAAGTCAGCTTCAGAGCTAGCTGTACAAACCGTCGCTCGTTCGGCACGCCTGCAGCCGGATTCACGCCCTTCTTTCCGTTAACCGTGAACGGTGTCAGGCTTCCAAAGTATCCCGCATCCGCCAGGTTCGATTGAACGTAGTAGTTGGAGTGATTCAGCAGGTTGTAGAACTCCCCGCGGAATTGCAGATGGTAGCGCTCCGTCAGGGGGAATTCTTTTCCAGCTGAAAGGTTGATGTTGTACACGCCCGGTCCGCGGAAGGCATTGCGGTGGGTCATATTGGCCGGGAAATGGCAATTCTGGCCGGTTGAAACCAAATTGCCCGCGGCATTCGTCACCATATCGCACGTAGGCAATTCACCAGACCCAACCAGCGGATCTGCGTACGTGTTCGATCCTGGCAGGTTGATGTACGCAAACGTGTTCGGCGTGCCCACAGTAGTTGTCGTACTGGTGCTCCCCGTCAACTCGAACGGAGCGGTCGGCACGTAACGCGAGGCAATCGTGTCGGTGCTCAGGAATCCGTTGCTGTCAAACACCGTGAATGGATTACCCGTTCTCGCCGTAACGATTGGCGCCAACGACCACCCGTCCATCACTTGCTTCATCACGCCATGCATTCCTTTTGCGTACGGGAACGCCCACACGGCGCTCAACGCAATTCTGTGACGCGCATCGAAATCAGCATCGCCCTTATCGAGAGCTGGGTTGAAAGGATCAAGCAGTCCCAGCCAGCCCTGCGCCTGAGGAGTTTCGCTGAATGTTGAGCTGATGTTGTCGATGGCGTGCGAATAGGTGTAGTTGACGGTCACATCAATACCCTGATGGAACAGGTTGCTCGAAACGAACCGCGTGTTAAGCGAGTTGTAGTAGGAGAACCCGTTGGTCCCGCGAGTATTCATATTTCCGTACTGACGATTGATGCGGTCCCGCGCGTATATACTCGGATCCTCCCCGAGATAAACGACGCCTGTGCCGGCCTGATTCGTGTTCTCGATCGAGTACAGATGAACGCCATGCGATCCGCTGTACTCAAGTGCCACAAGCGAATTTCTCAACACCTGGCGTTCCAGCGACAAGTTCCACATGTTGGCATATGCGGTCGGGATGTTCTGGCGAACATATCGGAGGCTCGCCGGAGGTAGAGCCTTGCTTCCGGTTCCCGCGAACGGACCCAGGTTGTCGGCAGTGATTGGCACTCCCGTGTTGAAGATGGAGTTGAACTGCCCCGGAGGATTCTGAATCACATTGAAGGTAACGTTCCCGAAGTTCCTCTCGTAGGCGATTCCGTAACCGCCACGCAACGATGTCTTTCCATCTCCGAAGACATCCAGCGCAAAGCCAACTCGCGGCGCGAAGTTGTGATATTGCGGCTTCCACAAGCCACCCACCGGGCTGGCAGGACTATTCGGTGTTGCAGCCACCGTGTAGACCTGCCCATTCCGGAAGTTATCGAAATAGTTGCCACCCTGTGTGAACACAAAATTCGAATCCAGCTGCGGATTCTTATTGTGCTGCACTCCGTAGTATTCCCAGCGCAATCCGAGATTCAGCGTCAGTCGCGGCGTCACTTTCCACGTGTCCTGGCCATAGAATGCCATGTCGTTGAATCGGTTACTGCGGCTAAAACTCGGTTGTCCCGTCGGTAAAGTGATCGTGCACGCGGGCGTCTGAATGATGGCTCCCGTCGCGTCTTTGGAGCATGGGAACTTCCCTTGTGAATCTACGACCACCTGGAACCATCCTGCGGTGCCGGTCAGGAAGTTCTCAAGGTCGCCCGGAAGTCCGCCGGCGCCGTTCAACGCCTCCACTGCATTTTCATAGGCTCCGAAGGTACGGTTGTCGCGCGTATAGACATATTCCCCGCCGAACCGCAGGTCATGCGCCCCTTTGCTCCAACTCACCGCTTGCGATATTTCAGCCACGTTCTGAGGACCGCCGAACGGAATGCTGTTCCCAGGCGTGAGTTGCGAGTATCCAGGGAGGTTAATCAGGTCACCGTTGATTCCAACCGCTGCACTCGAGCTGAAATACAAGCTTGGCTGAACCGGCTGCGTCGAAGCCAAAGGTTGGGTGTTATTCAGACGATTAAACAGCAACTTCGTATCCGTAACTAGCCGGGGATTCCAGACATGCGTCAACGAGTACATGAAGTTATTGTTGAAGAAGGTCTGACCGGTATCGTATCCCGCGTAAGGGCTGTTATTCAGGAACCCGGCGAATTCGTTTTCGCTGAACAGCGCATAGCGGAAAAACATCTGCGTCGAATCGGACAGGTGAAAATCGACACGGTTGAGGGTGCTATACGTGTTTTGCGGGGGACCGCCGCCCGAATCCGCAGGTACGCTGTAGCTGATTTTGTCGAATATGGGTGCGTTGGCTCCATATGCCGCTAGATTCGGCTGCGCTGCCGGATCAATTGAAATCCCAGCGTCGGTTGCGTTTTCTGTCCCCAGTACTTTCAGACCTGAGCGCAATTTCTGATTCGCGAACACCGACTGTGTAGCCGGAGCTGAAGCCGCCATGAAGGCAGGATCCATGATCAAGCCGATGGCATTTGCAGCGCTCCGTACGCGCGTCCATTCCGTGCTGCTGAAGAAGAACAGCTTGTTCTTGATTACCGGACCGCCAAACGCGTATCCAAACTGATTGCGCGTGTAGTGCTGCCGCGCAATGCCGTTCGCGTTTGAGTCGTAGTCGTTCGAGGTCAACGCAGAAATACGGTTAAACTCGTAAAGCGATCCATGGAACTGATTCGTTCCCGACTTCGTCACCACGTTGATGACGCCGCCCGATGCGCGGCCGTACTCAGCCGAAAAGTTGTTGCTTACGACGCTAAATTCCTGCACTGCGTCCAGTGGAACCGATTGGCCGACCTTGCTGGTATAGGCGTCTACGTTTTCTCCGCCGTCCAGCAGACTATCTGTGCTAGCTGAGCGTTGTCCGTTGATCGAAACACCAGCGCCGCGCGTGACTTGATCAGAGCCGCCGGTGCCCGACGACGAATCTTGAGCCACATTTCCCAACGTCTGCACGAAGTCGTACGGATCTCGTGTCAAAGATGGAAGCTCTGCCACTCGCTTCGCACTGACCACCTGGGTCAACGACGAGCTCTGTGTCTCCACTTCCGTTTCCGGTTGAGCACTCACCTCAACGGTGGTTTCCGTGCCGGCGGTCTTCAGCTGCAGGTCCACGGTGACGCGGCCACCAGGCGCCAACTGCGTCTTCTGCACCACGTCTCCAAAGCCAGCCGCAGACACCTTCACGGAGTAAGCTCCGGGCGCGAGATTGCTGATGGTGTAGTTTCCCGATGCGTCGGTCTGAATTGTTCGAGTCGCGTTCTTACCTACGTCAATTGCGGATACCGTCGCGTTCGGTACGACCGCGCCGCTGGTATCTGATACCACGCCGGAGATTGTGCCCTTCTCGGCCTGCCCAAAAGCATTTGGCAATGTCAGCGACAGCGCCGCCAGGATCATTACCGCCCAAAGAAAGCGTTTCGATCCGGCCAGTTTTTCAAGAAACGGTGTCATTTTCTTCTCCTAAATTTCTGCGGGACGGGAGAGTGGGTCTCGAACTACTGCACGCGCTCGAGACGAAGTGCTGCCGATCAACGCCGGGAAGAAGACTCCGTTTACCAGAGGGACGGATTGAGTGAATGGTGTTTTGTTGCATCCCCGACGCTCTGCAGATTCGCAGCGTAAGTTGCACGTGCAAATCCAGCAGAGTGCGTGGTTGTGGCCCGGCACGGCAAATCGGGAACGTCTGAGTTGCTGCTGTGACTACCAGTGCGGAATCTGGGACGAGTCGCAGGTAACTAATTCCCAGGCGCTAGCCATTGTGGGCCGCGATATCTACCAAATAGCAGAGCTTCTTCTCTGCTGATCTATGGAGAACGGAAGCTGGTCAGCAGGACAGGGCCTCTAATCCCAATGAATTATCGGATAGCAGTGGTCCCAATCGCACATAGCAGCATTCTTGCGGCGCCCCTATCTTTGCAGCTTGTAGTCTGCTCCAGGCACCTTCTGTGAGACCTGCGACGGCGTAGGAAGTTGCGAAGTATCCCAGCCACCGCCCAGCGCTTCGATCAGACCGATGGCTGAGACCATCTGCTCTATCTGAAGTGTCACCAGGGTCTGTTCATCGAAGAACAACGTGTTTTGCGCAGTCAGTACATTTAAATAAGGATCGATACCCGTCTGGTATCGCGCTACGGACAGCTGCAAGAACTCTTGGGCCGATGCTACTGCCTCCCGTTCACGCTCAATCTGCTGAGAGTAAATACGAACGGCGGCAAGATTGTCCTCCACCTGTTGGAACGCAGTGAGCACCGTCTGCCGATACGTCGCAACATGGGCGTTGTACGTCGCTACGTACTGGTGCAGCTCAGCCCGGTACAGTCCGCCGTTGAAGATGGTTTGCGAGATCGTAGGACCGATTGACCAGATTCGACTGGGGCCCGTAAACCAATTCGCGAAAGTGGAGCTCTGGAAGCCACCGGTAGCCGAAAGCGTGACATTGGGGAAGAACGCGCCGTAACCAAAGCCGATAATGGCATTGTCTTGCGCGAGCGTACGTTCTGCCGCAGCCACGTCGGGCCGCCTTTCGAGTAACTGGCCCGGAACGCCCACTGGAATGGGTGGTGGTGCGGTAAGCAACGGTTTCACTGGCATTTTGAAATCCGTCGCTACCTTCCCGAGAAGAACCGCTATTGCGTGCTCGAATTGGGACCGAGCAATCCCCACATTGATGGCAGTAGCCTGTGCGCTTTGAAGATTCGTCCTCGCCTCGACGACGGAAATGTAATCATCGATTCCCGTCTCATACAAAACCTGTGTAAGCTCGAGGGTCTTCGCGTCGGCCGCTACAAGATCGTTTAGAACTTTCTGCAGCGCGTCCTGACCCCGAATCTCGAAATAGAATTGCGCCAGGTTGGCTTGCTCTGTCAGTCGTTCCAACTCCAGGTCTGCGGCGCTCACCTGCGCCCCATATCGAAATTCACGCACCTGGTTGCGTATCTTGCCGAAGAAGTCAGGTGTCCAAGAAACATCCACAGGAGCTGACATATTCGTGAATGTCCGCCCGGTATTGGCAAACGTGGAATTCGTGAGCGAACCGGACGTCTTCGCCCGGCTCCATGTGGGGTTCACTGTGACGGTAGGCCAGTATTGCGCGTGCGCTTCAGCGATCAGTGCCCGAGCTTCCATGAAATTCTGGAACGACACTTTAATGTTCTGGTTGTTGATGTCCAGTTGCTCTTCCAGCGCGTTCAGCTCCGGGTCTTTAAAGATTTCCCACCACTTCCCTCTCAACATCCCTTCTTGCGGATTAGCGACCTTCCAGCCTTCCGCATCCTTGAAATTTACGGAGGATTCCTTATAGTTTGGCGCCGCTGCGGTGGGCGGAGCTGGCGCGTGATACTTCGGCCCAACTGAGCAACCTGACAGCAGAAGCAGACAGGCCGCCGCAATCAAATGAAATACAGGTTGATGATCTCGCATGTTCATGATCCCTCTCAGAGCGCAGGCGCCTCGGACCCCGGGTTGAACGTGTCGTGGTGCTTGCCCATCATGCGCAACCGTAGCTTGTCGAGCGAAAGATAGACCACTGGAGTGGAATACAGCGTAATCAGTTGGCTGAGCAGCAGACCGCCAACAATGGTAATCCCGAGGGGTTGTCGCAACTCCGAGCCCGTCCCCCTGCCCAAGGCTAGCGGAAGCGCGCCAAACATCGCAGCCATCGTGGTCATCAGGATGGGCCGGAAACGCAGCATGCAAGCTTCGAAAATCGCCTCCGATGTGCTTTTCCCTTCCGTGCGCTCCGCCATTAGCGCAAAGTCAATCATCATGATGGCGTTCTTCTTCACAATGCCGATCAGCAGCACAATGCCGATGATTGAAATCACATTCAGATCCATATGAAAAAGCATGAGTGCGAGCATCGCGCCCACGCTGGCCGAGGGTAGTGTCGAAATGATGGTCAGCGGGTGAACCAGGCTCTCGTAGAGAATCCCCAAAACGATGTAAACCGCCAGCAGCGCCGTTGCGACAAGAATTGGCTCCGTCGACAGCGATTGCTGATACGCCTGGAGTGTGCCGGAGAAGAAGCCTCGCACTGTGGAGGGCATCCCCAGGCGTTCCTCCATCTGCTGGACTTCTCGCGACGCATCGCTCAGCGACATACCGGGAGCTAGGTTGAAAGAGACCGTAACGGATGGAAATAGCCCGGTGTGATTGACCTGCAAGGCAGTCGTTCCGGTCTGATGTGTACTGACCGTGAACAGTGGCGCCATGGTGTTTGCGCTCACGTTTGCGGCGGAAGCTGAATTCGAGCCTACAGTCGACGCTAACGTTGAGCCTGACGGAGT
>CAZBCQ010000005.1:15154-25728 GCA_964490255.1 uncultured Terriglobales bacterium
AAATCCTGAACGTTGTCAGACTGCACCGTGTACTGATAAAGGGCATTGCTCGAACGTCCTCCGATGCGCAAGTCCTGCACCGGCTGGAAGAAGGCGGATGCTATGGGAAGCCGGTTGATCTTGGGACGAATCCGGCCGATGACCTCCATCGCGCTTACTTTGCGCTCTGCAAGCGGTTTGAGCGCGATATAAATGAATCCGCCATTCGTGGATCCCCGCCCGCCCGTGTAGGCATTGACATGCGCCACCGCTGGATCCGCCTTGATCACATCCACCATCTTCAGAATGGAGAAGTTCGTAAATGTGAAAGAAGCATCCTGTGGTCCCTGCACGCCGCCTACTAATGCGCCGGTATCCTGCTGCGGGAAGAACCCTTTGGGAATTTTGATCATTACCACGACGTTGAGTGCGATCGTCAGTGCCAGCAGAATGAGCATGAGCGCCGGATTGTCCAGCACCCAGGTGAGCGAATGGCGATACACCGACAGCATGCCGCTGAAGAATCGCTCGCTTATTCGATATAGGCGATTGTGCTTCTCTTCCCTTTCGTGAGAGCGCAGCAGATGCGCGCACATCGTCGGAGTTGTCGTCAGCGAAACGATCATGGACACGAGAATTGCCGCAGAAAGCGTAATCGCGAATTCCCGGAACAGTCGGCCTACGATGCCGCCCATCATGAGAATGGGAATGAACACCGCGATGAGCGAGATACTGATCGAGAAAACCGTGAATCCGATTTCCTTCGCTCCCTTGAGAGCGGCCTCGAACGGTCCCATTCCGGCTTCGAGGTGACGCGTTATGTTCTCCATCACCACGATCGCATCGTCCACCACGAATCCGGTGGAAATCGTGAGCGCCATGAGCGAGAGGTTATCGATCGTGAATCCGAACAGGTACATCGCCGCGAAGGTTCCGATCAACGACACTGGCACAGCCACCGTCGGAATGATCGTGGCCCGGGGGCTTCTGAGGAAAATAAAAACTACAAGTACAACCAGGCAGATCGAAATGATCAGCGTTCTCTCCACATCGCTCACGGAGGCGCGAATCGTGGTAGTCCGATCGAGAACGAGAGTGAACTTGATGCCCTGAGGCATGTCTGCCTGTAGAGACGGCATTTGCGCGCGAATTCGTTCCACGGTTCCGATGATGTTCGCGCCCGGTTGGCGGAAGATGATCACGGTGATCGACTTCTTGCCATCCGAATATCCGGCCGTGCGCAGATCCTGCGTCGAATCAACGACCGTCGCTACATCCGAGAGTCGAACTGCAGCCCCGTTGTGGTAGCCCACAATCAGCGGTTTGTAATCATCAGCGTGAGAAATCTGATCGTTTGCCAGGATGTCCAGAGTCCTCTCGTCGTTACTCAACTGACCGCGCGGTTCGTGCGAGTTCTGAAGACTCACCACCGAGCGGACATTCGCCAACGTCACTCCGTTACTTTGCAGTTTGTTCGGGATTACCTCGATTCGCACCGCGGGTGTCGCTCCGCCTGCAACGATCACCTGGCCCACGCCGTCGATTTGCGAAAGCTTCTGCGCCAAGATCGTCGACGCCAGGTCATAAATCTTCGGCACCTCGTATTTGTCGGACGTGAGACTCAGGATCATGATCGGAGCGTCGGCTGGATTCACCTTGCGGTAGGTCGGATTCTGCGGAAGATTGGTAGGCAGATACGTTCGTGCGGCATTGATGGCGGCTTGTACGTCACGTGCAGCGCCGTCGATGTCGCGATTCAAGTCAAACTGCAATGAGATGGAAGTGCTTCCGAGCGAACTGGACGACGTCATCTCGGAAACACCAGCAATGTGTCCGAACTGGCGTTCGAGCGGAGTCGCCACTGAGGAAGCCATGATTTCAGCACTGGCTCCCGGCAAGCTGGCGTTTACAGAGACGGTCGGAAAATCAACCTGAGGAAGCGGCGCAACCGGCAATGCCGTGAAGGCAATCGCACCGGCGATCGCAACCGCTATCGTCAGTAGGGTGGTAGCGACCGGGCGCCGGATGAATGGAGCGGAGATATTCATGAACGCTCCGAAACCTGTGACAGCTCACCGTTCGCTACGCGCTGGCTCGCTCGCTTGCCCGTGAACCGCAAAGCCACACGATCAAAAAACACGTAGATGACCGGCGTCGTGTAAAGCGTTAGCACCTGGCTCACAAGCAGGCCGCCAACCATTGCGATGCCCAGTGGCCGCCGCAGTTCCGAACCCAATCCGCGACCCAGCGCTAGTGGCAATCCGCCGAGCAAGGCAGCCATGGTTGTCATCATGATCGGGCGGAAACGCAACAGGCTCGCCTCGTAAATGGCGTCGATCGAATCCTTCCCGTGCTGGCGTTCCGCCTCAAGCGCGAAGTCCACGATCATGATGCCGTTCTTCTTCACGATTCCAATCAGAAGAATGATGCCGATGATCGCAACCACACTGAGATCCTGGCGAAACAGGATCAGAGCCAGCAACGCTCCGACGCCCGCCGATGGCAATGTGGAAAGAATCGTAATTGGGTGAATGAAGCTCTCGTACAACACCCCGAGCACGATGTAGACCGTGACCAGAGCGAACAGAATCAGCAGAGCCTCATTCGACAGCGAATTCCGGAAGGACGCGGCCGTGCCCTGGAAATCAGCCTGCAGGCTCGCGGGGAAATGCATTTGTTGCGCGACTCTATCAATGTCAGAGATCGCTGTCCCCAGGGAGGCACGCGGGGCCAGGTTGAACGACACCGTAACCGACGGGAATTGTCCCTGCCGGTTAATCGTAAGGGCTTCTGTCGTAGGCGCGGCATGACTGAAAGTCGTCAAAGGAACGGCATTGGTTGAGGCGCCGCTGGTGGTTACAGGAATGTTGGAAGTGCTCGCGTTGGTTGCAAGAGCGTTAGCAGGCGGAGTAAGAACTGACGAAGAGGGCGTGTACAACACCGAACTGGTGAGGGCATTCGATCCTGCCGCAGCCGAAGCAGACGAAGAGAACGACGTTACCGCGCTCGCGCCTGTGGCTCCGGATGACGTGTTGGACTGGATAAAGAGGTTGCCAAGATTCCCCGGTTCCTTCTGCCAGTTCGGTTGCGTTTCGAGGATGATGTGATACTGGTTCAGTTGCGTATAGAGCGTATTGATTTGGCGCTGCCCGTAAGCATCGTAGAGAGTGTTGCCTATTGTGGACGGAGCAATGCCCAGCCTCGACCCGGTCACGCGATCAATGGTCAGGAAAATCGCGCGCGCTCCGATTTGCTGATCCGTGGCAACATCCTCGAGATCTTTCAACTGCTTTAGCTTATCGACAAACCGATTGCTCCAGTTGTTCAGTTCATTGATGTCTGGATCTTCCAACGTGTACTGAAACTGCGTGCGGGTGACACGGTCGTCGACCGTGATGTCCTGCACTGGCTGCATGTACAGGCTTATCCCCTTGACTTGCTGCAAGCTGTTGCTCAGCCGACGAATCACGTCGGATGCACTGATGCCACGTTCACTGAGCGGCTTCAGGTTGATCGAAATACGTCCGCTGTTCAGAGTCGTGTTGATGCCGTCAGCGCCGATGAAAGACGCGAGGCTCTCTACCGCGGGATCCCGAAGAATCACCTTCGCCAGTTCCTGCTGTTTTTGTGACATTGCCGTAAACGAAATCGATTGCGGCGCCTGCGAGATACCCTGGATCACACCCGTGTCCTGTACGGGGAAGAAGCCTTTCGGAATCACAATGTATAGAAAAGCTGTTAGCACCAGAGTGGCCAGTGCAATCAGCAACGTGATTCCCTGGTGTCGAAGAACGACTCGTAGCGTTCGGCCGTAAAACTCGATCATTCGGTCAAAGGCACTCTCGGTGAGCCGGTAAAAGCGCGTCTGTTGGTCGTCCGGCGTGTGCCGGAGAATTCGCGAACACATCATCGGAGTCAGCGTGAGCGAAACGACCGCGGAGATAATGATCGTCGCCGCCAGAGTTACGGCGAATTCACGAAACAACCGGCCTACCACGTCGCGCATGAACAGAAGCGGGATCAGCACAGCAATCAGCGAAACTGTCAGCGAAATAATCGTGAAACCGATCTGCTCCGCGCCTTTGAGAGCTGCTACCAACGGCCGATCGCCTGCTTCCAGATAACGCGAGATGTTCTCGATCATCACGATGGCATCGTCCACGACAAAACCGGTGGAGATTGTAAGTGCCATCAACGACAGGTTATCCAGGCTGTAGCCCAGCATGTACATCACCGCGAAGGTTCCAACCAAGGAAAGCGGTACCGCAATGCTGGGGATGATGGTTGCGTACACGCTGCGCAGGAACAGAAAGATGACCAGCACGACCAGGCCAATGGTCAACATCAACTCGAATTCGACATCGTTGATGGAGGCCTGAATGCTCGTCGTTAGGTCGGTCAACGTGACGATCTTGATTGACGCCGGAAGATTGGCCTGCAGCTGCGGCATAATCGTCTTGATCGCCTTGACGACGTTGATCGTGTTCGCTCCCGGCTGCCTCTGGATGTTCAAAATCACGGCCGGTGTCTGGTTCATCCATGCGGCCTGCCGGTTGTTCTCGACGCCGTTCACGACATTGGCGACATCCTTTACCAGTACAGGGGCACCATTGCGGAACGCGATAGGTACATTCTTGTAATCGTTCGCGACGGTGATCTGGTCATTTGCGTCGATCTGGTAGTCCAGTCGCGGGCCATCGAAGTTCCCTTTCGCCGCATTCACGCTGGTTTGCACCAGCGCAGTCCGCACATCCTCCATGTTGATTCCGTACGAGGAAAGCTGAACAGGATTTACCTGGATGCGAATCGCCGGTTTTTGTCCTCCACTGATACTTACCAGGCCCACGCCGGTAAGCTGCGAGATTTTTGGCGCCAGCCGCGTATCAACCAGGTCTTCTACTTGCGACAAGGGCATGGAGTCTGAGGTGATGCCCATCGTCAGAATCGGCGCATCCGCCGGATTCGTTTTGCTGTAGATCGGCGGCACCGGCAAGTCCGCGGGAAGGAAACTCTGTGCGGCATTGATGGCCGACTGCACCTCTTGTTCTGCGACGTCGATGCTCAATGAGAGCTGGAACTGCAAGACGACCACCGAGATTCCACCAGCACTGGTGGATGTCATCTGACTCAGGCCCTGCATCTCGCCGAACTGGCGCTCCAGCGGAGCAGTCACAGTGCTCGCCATCACGTCCGGGCTGGCGCCGGGATATTGGGTGATCACCTGTATCGTCGGATAGTCGACCTGCGGCAGGGCCGAGATCGGTAACTGCGTGTACGCAACAATGCCGGCGAGCAGAATCGCTGCCATCAGCAATGACGTCGCGACCGGACGCAGAATAAATGGGCGGGACGGACTCACGGCGCGTTGCTCTCACTCGTTCTCGACGGAAGTTGGACTTTCGAAATTGTTACTTTGGCTCCGTCCTGCAACTTCTCGAAGCTGCTGTCGGCCACCACGTCTCCCGGCTGGATGCCTTCGACCGCGACCATGCCCGCGTTCGACACGCCCGGCTTCACAGTGGTCATCTTGGCCTGGTCGTTCTGGATCACATACACGAAGGAAACGTCGCCATTGTGTTGCACGGCTGAATCCGGAATCAGGACCTGGTTCGGAATCGTCTTCACCGCCAGGCGGGTGTTCACGAACTCATTCGGAAACAACTCTTCATTTTTGTTTGCAAATGTGGCTCGTAGCTTCACCGTGCCCGTTGCTGTGTCGATCTGATTGTCGACGGTAGTCACCTCGCCTTTCGCGATCAGTGAATGCATCTGCCGATCCCAGGCTTCGACAGTGAGCTTCGTTCCTTTGCGCATCTGATCGAGTACATCGGCTAGATTGTCTTCCGCAATGGTGAAGATGATTGTGATGGGCTCAGTCTGTGTGATCACAACCAGAGGTGTCGCGCTGTTAGCCGTAACAAGATTGCCCGGGTCGACCAGGCGAAGACCTACCCGGCCTTGGATCGGCGAGACGATGTGGCAATATGCAATCTGAATCTGGTCATAGTGCACGAGGCCTTGATCGGTCCTCACACTGCCTTGTAGCTGCCGTACTAGCTTTTCCTGGTCCTCCAGCGTTTGCCTCGGAATTGCGTTCTTCTTCCAAGCCGTTTGGTAGCGCTCCAGATCCATTTGCGCTTGCGCTAGCAGATTCTCGTCGTGTTCGAGCGCGCCCTGGGCCTGTTCGAGTTGTGCCATGTAGGGACGCGCATCCAGATCAATGAGGGGAAAGCCACGATTCACAACCTGCCCTTCTCGATAGTGGACACTCGTAATCACACCAGTGACCTGCGCCGTAATCGAATTGGTATAGACCGAGGTCACCGTGCCAATTGCATCCAGGTAAACGCCGATACTCCCAACTTTGGCGGTGACAGTCGTAACCGGAACCGCTCCCGTCATCCCACGTCGCGACGGAGCAGAAGCCGCTTTCGTTTCGCCGCGCCGAAGCACAGCGAAGAACAGCAGCCCAAAGAGAAAAAGGACGACAATCCATACCCAGCGATGCCGCCGTTTCGGTTTGGCTACGAGTGGCTGGTCGGCCGGAGGGTCCTCCCGAACTGGATGGGAGTCTCCATCGCGTAATTGCTTCTGTTCAGAATCCATTCAATGTCTCGGGACGGCCGGCGTTGATCACGAGCACTTCCTGGGGGCACGCCACGATCTCCGTCTTACCTAGCAAGTGCTAATCCCAAATTCCATTTCATATTGTTTGAAGAGCGCGGAGCGGAGCATTACGACGGCTTACCTTCCACGGAAAAGATGGTGAGCTGAAATTCGGGAGTACTCGAGGCCGGACAAATCGTCGCGCAGAGAATCTCGGAACGCAGGCTGTCGGTCCCGGCATTCAGCAAGTTGAAACAGATCATCGAAATCAACACGTAAGCGCAGGACTAAAAGCCGTGCCGCTCGATATTGAGATGCCTGTCCTGACTCGGGCAAATGCTTACATCCCGAGTTTCAGTGTTAAGGTTTGTAAAGATTGCTAACAGGTTGCCCGTGAATTAAATAATGTGGGCGAGGGTATGCTTAGTTAACTGTTGCAGAGACTCACGAGAAGACTTCGGCGTCTGCCAAAAGATGCCCAGCCGCATCCTTCGGCGATACCACCGGTTCGCCTTTGAGGGGCCATTCGATCCCTAACTGCGGATCGTTCCATCGGATGGTGCGTTCGTCGGCGGGAGAGTAGAAATCTGTCGTCTTGTAGAGAAAATCGGCAGTTTCCGACAACACTAGAAAACCATGCGCAAAGCCCGGAGGAATCCAGAACAGTTGCTTGTTCTGCTCACTCAGGATTACCCCAGCCCACTTGCCAAATTTAGATGAGCTCCTGCGAATGTCCACAGCGACATCAAAAACTTCGCCGCGAACCACTCGAACCAGCTTTCCCTGAGGTTGCCGGATCTGGTAATGCAGTCCGCGCAAAACGCTTCGCACCGAGCGTGACTGATTGTCTTGCACAAACTGATGGTTGATACCGATCTTCGCCAATTCCCTGCTATTGAAACTCTCAAAAAAATAGCCGCGCGAATCTTCAAAGACTCTTGGCTCGAGAATCAAAGCCTCTGGAATTGCTGTTGGTCGTACGTTCATGCAGGGAGCTTTCTAGTAAACCCGTGATTGCAGGATTTGCAGCAGATACTGGCCGTAACCATTCTTTGCCATAGGAGCAGCCAATCTCTCCAGCTGCTCTCCCGTTATAAATCCGGCGCGATAGGCAATCTCTTCCGGACACGCCACCTTCAACCCTTGCCGCTCTTCAATCGTGCGAATGAACGAGCTAGCATCGAGCAATGATTCGTGTGTGCCGGTATCCAGCCACGCGTACCCCCGACCGAGTACCTCTACACTGAGCTGATTGCGTTCCAGGTACCACTTATTCACGTCGGTGATTTCCAGTTCATTTCTCCACGACGGCTTGATCCCCGACGCGACCTCGACAACCTGCTGGTCGTAGAAGTAGAGCCCCGTCACTGCATAGCGGGACCTTGGCTGCTTCGGTTTCTCTTCCAGACTTTTGGCTCGGCCGCCGTCATCGAACTCGACAACGCCGTAGCGCTCGGGATCCTTCACCGGATACGCAAAAATCGTGGCTCCCTTTTCACGCTCCTGTGCTGCGCGCAGTCTGGTCCACAGATCGTGACCATAAAAGATGTTGTCTCCTAACACGAGCGCACAATGGGAACCTGCAATGAATTCCTTGCCGATGAGAAAAGCCTGCGCCAAGCCTTCAGGCGCCGCTTGAATGGCATAGTTGAAGTTGATCCCCCACTGATCGCCAGTACCTAGCAGCTGTTCGAATCGCGGTGTGTCCTCCGGTGTGGAGATCACCAGGATGTCGCGGATTCCCGCCAGCATCAATACACTGAGCGGGTAGTAAATCATCGGCTTGTCGTAAATCGGAAGCAGCTGCTTCGAGAGACACCGCGTGATCGGATACAGCCGGGTGCCAGCTCCCCCGGCGAGGATTATTCCCTTCAATCGATTCTCCTGAACTTTGGCGTCTAACGCCCAGCGTACTGGGTCTTGATCCAGTCGCGATAGGCTCCGCTGGTCACAGACTCCACCCAGTCGCTATTTTCTAAATACCAACTCACCGTCTTGCGGATTCCACTCGCAAAGCTTTCTTTGGGAGCCCATCCCAGCTCTGCCTTGATCTTGCGGATATCCATTGCGTACCTGCGGTCGTGACCGGGCCGATCCTTTACGAAGCTGATGAGCGCCGTATGAGAGCTGCTGTCCACCGGCGGACGCAGTTCGTCGAGAGTTCGACAAATCGTATTGACAACATCGAGGTTGGTCATCTCCGCGCAGCCGCCCATGTTGTATGTCTGCCCGGGCCTGCCCTTCCTCAACACCTCTACGATTGCCTCGCAGTGATCGGTCACGTATAGCCAATCGCGCACGTTGAGACCGTCGCCATAAACCGGAAGCTTCTTACCGGCAATCGCGTTCGAAATCATCAGCGGAATCAGCTTCTCAGGAAACTGATATGGACCGTAGTTATTGGAGCAATTTGTGGTCAGAACAGGCAGACCGTAGGTGTGATGATAGGCACGAACCAGGTGGTCTGATGCCGCCTTCGACGCCGAATAAGGACTGTTCGGGGCATACGGAGTCTCTTCCGTAAACGCGGGGTCAGTCGGTGTTAGCGATCCGTACACCTCATCTGTCGATACATGCAAAAACCGAAACTGTTCTTTTTCCGCGCCGCTCAGTCCGCTCCAGTACGCTTTCGCTTCCTCGAGGAGTGTGAATGTTCCGTGGATGTTTGTCTGTATAAATTCGTCGGGGGCGAGAATGGACCGATCAACATGACTTTCGGCAGCGAAATGAACGATCGCAGACGGACGGAATTCTCGTAGCAGCGTGCGCATCGCGGGAGCGTCATTAATGTCTGCGTGAGTGAAGCTGTATCCACTCTTCGCTTCCAGATCGCGCAGATTTCCCAGGTTGCCCGCATACGTCAGCTTGTCGACGTTGTTGACCGACAGGCCGCAGCCTGAAACACAGTGTCGGACGAAGTTCGAGCCTATGAAACCGGCTCCGCCAGTAACAAGAATCTTATTTTGCATGCACCCGTCGTTAATCGATCAGTTATTGCGGCGCTAGGCTAATTCCACATCGCCCATGGCAACTTCCACCAGCACCGATCGCATAATCAGATCAATGGAGATCACGACTCGGAACGAGTCTTCTTTCTTCCTCTCCAGTATGCCTTCGAGACCGCGAAGCGGGCCACCTTTAATTCTCACTCGGCGCCCTACTTTCAGATAAGGATGCGGCTCCGCATAGACATTCGCCGACAACCCCTGCCGCAGCGTTTCAATCTCCTGCTCGGGCAATGCCGCCGGCTCTCCCTTGAACGAAACCAGATTTGCCACACCAGGTATCTCCAGCACCTTCAGGCGTTCCTTCAACGCAAACTGCACGAAGATATACCCCGGGAATAGGGGAAGTTCGACGCGTGCTACCCGGTCCTTCCAGCGGTGCTGCGCCTTGTATAGAGGCAGGAAATTGACGATTCCCTTGCCCGCCAGATGCTCCGCTACCTTCTTCTCATGCCGCGATTTGGTTCGCGCGGCGTACCAACGATTCTCGAGGTAATTGGCGGGAAGAGGAGGAGCTTGGAAATCGGCCTCAGCCGCAGAGGCGGCGTCCGAGTCTGGCCGAAAGCGCTGAATCATTGCGAGTCTCGCATTCAGAACGGAGCGCTCACTACTCTCGCGAAAACACGATTTTAGCATGCCCGAACAGGGGGCGCCCTCATCTGCAGCGAACCGGCTAGCCCCTACACCAATGGCAAACCAATGCAATTAGACGACGAGTACCTCGACCTGCTTCTACGGACGGACCGCCAGCAGATTTGGCGTGAACGACAACGCCACCTGCCCACTGTCCGTACCCGTTGAGGTATTGATCACGTGAACTGCATTGTCGCTTCCACCTACGTACAGCGTGGAGCTATCGAGGGTATAGCCTGCATTCAATGGTTGCGCCCCGTTCGCGAGCGCAATTGTCGACGAGGTGTTTGCCGACAGGTCGTAAGCCAGCAACTGCGGAAGATTCGTGACGACGTAAGCTTTCGAGCTGTT
>CAZBCQ010000005.1:25828-37907 GCA_964490255.1 uncultured Terriglobales bacterium
GGTCGTAAGCCAGCAACTGCGGAAGATTCGTGACGACGTAAGCTTTCGAGCTGTTTGGCAACACAACCAGTTGTTGTGCCGTGTACGTGCCCAAGTTGACCGGTGTTGGAGCCGGGTCCACTAGCGGCGGCGGACATCCGACGTTCGTAGTGCTCAGCGCGATCACATCGATGTAGGGAGGATCCGCCGATACAACTCTCGTGCCATCAGGCAGCGAACTGACCAGTTGCGGCGTCCCCTGCACGGTCTTCGAATCCGCTTGCGAGTTGTCGCAGGTTGTGCGCACCGTAATCGCCGATGCCGCCCCACCCGCGAGATAGGCGAACGATCCTTGCGGCAGAAAACTCACGTCATTGGCAACTGCCGACAGCGTAATCGGTACAAGCGGAGCAGTGGCAGATGTGAAGGAATAAAGCGTGGTCCCCGCTGTGATAAACGCCTTCTGGCTGTCAGGTGAGAAGTCTACCCGTGGTACGGCTCCGACCGAGAAGGATGAAGCAACAGTGGTAGCAGTAGTGCTGCTAATGTCCAGAATCTGCACCACGTTACCCGAGCTGTTGAAGGTGACCAGCAGATTTCCATCCGGTGAGATTCCAATCACCTGTCCTACCGGCGTGCTAGGGAGAACCGAGACGGTATTTGCTACTGGATCAAAAACCATGACGCCGGACGCGCTTCCGATATACGCCTTCGTGCCCGCGCGATTAAACAGAATCGAGTTCGCCGCATTCGGCAAAGTGATCGCCGTCCCCAAAGCATTGCCACTGGAGATGGGAGTTAGACTGGTTCCGCCGCTAGCCGCAGCGTACACCGTTGTCGATGTCGAACCCGTCACGCTGGCTGTCACCACGTTGCTGTAGATCGGCGGCAACCCAATGTTGCAACTGGTTCCGCTACATGCCGCAGTTACCGCGGAAGTTCCGGCTGCAACTCCAGTGATCAGTCCTGCTGTATTGCTGACCGTAGCCGACGCAGGTTGACTGCTGTAGAAGCGAATTGGCGCAGAGGTGAGCAGCGTACCGTTTGAATCGAATACATCAGCGGCGAGTTGCGACGTTGCCGAAGGCGCAATCGTCGTAGAGGTAGCACTTCCCCCGGACACATACACGTGGATGCTCGAGACCGGGCACGTCACAAAAGATATTGCTGAACTGGAGATCGAAGGTGAAGGCGTGATGCCATTCACGGGCAGCGAGGACCGTACGCTCGCGACGATCGTGGTGCCGCCTGGGGCAACAGTTGTCAACACACCGTTCGGCGTGGTCGTGCCGAATGCCGCTACACCCGAATTCGCGGCTTGCCACAAAATTGGCCCAATGATGTCCCCTGGACCGGAACTGGGGAGTGCTGTGCTTCCGCTGTACGCCGTTGCCGTGAGCTGCGTTCGTCCGCCCAACGATACACACCCACCCGCCGCCGAATTGACAAGCAATTTGTCGACTTTGGGATGCACATAAACAGTCACCGTTCCGGACACCGCCCCCGATTGCGCAGTTACTGTGATGGGTCCACCAGCCGTCCCACTCGGAGGAATGCAATCAATGTTTGCGCTGTCCCATGTGCCCGCGCAGAGTAATGTGCAGCCTTGAAACCCCGTTTGACAGGCATACCCGCTCGGAAGCGTCGTAGAAGTTGTCAGCAGCGATGTGTTATTGCTGCTCCAAGCCACATTGGCGCTCGTAACATTCGTTCCCTTGGTTCCGAACACGGTCGCCGACAAAAGCAACACGTCCCCGTAGTTCAGTGATCCGGCAAGATGAATCGAGTTTCCCGCGGCGTCCTGGGTATTGGTCACCTGGTACGGAGTCTGGGTCACTACGTCCGGCGGACTGATAAATACACTCGAGGGTTCGTTTGGACTGCTCCCGCCGCAGCCGAACATTGCAAGTACAACCAGAACAACTGGAAATAATGCCGTCTTACCCAACTGCCGCATGAACCCTCCCCGCCCGGATCGCCCTACTTCCGGACGGAAGCCCTCAAATGGATGAATCGAAACCATCAGTTTAGAGATTGCTGCATTTTTCGGCAACTTGCGGTGCGCGCCGTGCCTTCATTACCGCATCCCAGCCAGCGTTGTTTCCACACGGTCGCAGACGACCTCAATTTGCTGCTCGGTCAACTGATTGAAAAACGGCAATTCAAAAGTTCTCCCCGCCACCGAATCAGTGATCTGTAAACTCTGCGCTTTAGTTCTTCCCTGCATCACCGGTTGCCGATGCAGAGGAGCAAAGTAACGCGCACATCCTACTCCGGCTGCATTCAACTCGGCCCACAATCTGTCTCGCTCTTCCTGCGAAAATCCTTCCGCCAACTTCACCGGATACGTAAACCAGCCAATCTCCTCGCCCGGCTTCTCTTGCACCAGATCGAGTTCAGTAAACGTCGAAAGCCGATCGTGGTAACACCGCGCCAGCTGTTTTCTTCGCACTAGCGTCTGATTCATTCGCGCAAGCTGGGATAGCCCGAGCGCACAATTGATATCCGACAGACGGTAACTGAAACCTACTTCATTTTGCTGATACCACTCACTCGAAACAGTACGTCCTTGATTTCGTAAACGGCGGCAGTGCTCGGCAATCTCCTCATTGTCCGTAACAACCATGCCGCCTTCGCCAGTTGTGACCATCTTGTTCGGATAGAACGCAAAGATCGCTACGTCTCCAAAGCCACCCACTCTCTTCAGGTCGATGCTGCTGCCGAGAGCTTCCGACGCATCCTCGATTAGCAGCAATCGTCGATCTCTGGCGATTGCTCGCAATTCTTCAGCGCGAGCCGGAATACCGAACGTGTGCACAAATAAGATGGCTTTGGTTTGTGGGCCAATGGCACGAAGTACAGAACCCGGATCAATGTTGAAAGTCTCTGGTTCGAGATCGGCAAAAACCGGTATCAGGTTTTCCTGAAGCAGAACATTGCCAACCGCGGCGAAGGCGAATGACGGCACAATCACTTCGTCTCCGGGCTTAAGCCCCATGCTGCGCAACACCAGGTGAATTGCGCTGGTTCCCGAATTCACCGCGACCGCATGGCTGGTTCCGGCATAGTTTGCGATTGCGTCTTCGAAAGCGGTCAATTGCGGACCGCCGCTAAGAAATGGCGTCCGCAATACCGCGGTAACCGCCGCGATGTCTGCCTCAGTAATTTCCGGGCGGGCAAGTGGAATCGGCTCCTGCATTCGGCTCAAGGCACCTCGACCGGTGCTTTCATAAGCAACGACGGCCCCAGTTGCACTTTTTTGAGCACCTTCAAAATGCGCTGCGAAGCACAGCCATCGCCGTATGGATTCGCCATCCCTCGCACTTGCTCCCTGAACTCCGGGCTCAACGCAATACGCATTTTCGCCGCGATGTCTTCCTCATCCGCGCTCGCATCCAGGATGTTCTCCGCGTGCTCGCGCCCCTGTTGCCTGATGCCGATATTCACTGCCGGCAGATCCAGCGAGGTCGATTCCATGATTCCGCTGCTCGAATTCCCAACCATCGCGGCCGCTTGGGTAAGCAAACTCAAGAACGTGTGGTGATCGAGATTGATGAACACCCTGCTGTTGCCTCGCGCTTCCGCAAATTCCCGGCTGCGGGCGACCAGCGAACGGCCACCGGCGTCCGCATTCGGGTACACGAAAATGAACGGATGGGAGAAACAATTCAGTGCAGCGAGTAAATGCTCGAATTCCGCCGTGGTGTCTTCAAGCAGAGTGACCGGGTGATACGCCACCACAACCGGACGCTCAGCCAAGTTGCAGCCGAGCTTCTCTTCCAATTCTTTGCGGGGCATCAATGGGCGCCGCTTCAGCGCGTCCAGGCCCGGACTTCCCGTGAAGTGCACCCGCCACTCTTCTTCTCCTATAGCGATGACCCTTTGCCTCGCCTTTTTCGTGCAAGCGAAGTGGATATGGCTCAACTTGGTGAGCGCATTTCTCACCGCATCGTCTATCGCACCCTGACTCACTTCGCCGCCCTCGATGTGTGCGATCGGAATTCGGAGCGCCAGTGCCACAGAAGCGGGCGCCAGCATTTCATAGCGGTCGGCAATAAGAAGCAGAATATCCGGGCGGATCCTCGCCAGCGCATCGGCACATCCCAGTGTCGCCAGACCAATCGTCTTCGCCATCCCAACATCGGAATCCGAACTTAGCAGGCACTCGATTTCTGCGTCGATCGCGAATCCATCCTGGCGAATCTCATGCACAGTCGTCCCGAATTCCGGCGAAAGATGCGCTCCCATAACCAGCAACTTCGGATCCAGGTCAGTATCGTTCGCCAGATCTCTGAGCAGCCAGTAAAGATGGCCATACTCAGCCCGCGAACTGGTCACTACTGCAATCTTTCGCTTCATTGCGCTATAGGCGTGCTGAGTTTGGTCGAGGGCTGGTACTCGGGAACGATATTCGTCAATTTGTCGATAACCAAATTTTCGTCGCCGGCGGAATACGCGTCTTCCAGTTCCTGCAGGCCCACACGGAGATCGCGGAAGTCATCAGCACCGGTAACCTTCAGCAATCCGTCCGCTGTCGACAATTCCACTACCTCCGCATCCGAATGCAACTCTTCGTTCAGCTTTTCACCCGGTCGTAAACCCGTGATCTCGAACTGGATGTGGTCGTCCGCTCCTGAGAGCTGAATGATCTTGTTCACCAGCGCTCTGATATTCAGCCGCGAAGCTGTGGCCGGAATCAAGATTCCGTCTTCGTGCGCGGCTGCCGCCGACAACAACAAATCTGCGGCTTCATTCGGCGCGATGAAGTAGCGATCCGCAGCTTCATCCGTAATCCGCACTACGCCCGTCTTCGCTTGCTCTATGACCAGCGGCAGCAAACTCCCGGTTGTGCCCAGCACGTTACAGAGCCTCACTGCAGACATCTTTTTGCGTTCGCAATTCGCAAGCACCAGCAGTTCGGCAACCCGTTTCGTCGCGCCCAGCACACTGATCGGGTTTATTGCCTTGTCTGACGACAGCACCACGATTGATTCAGCTCCACTGTCGAGACTGGCTCTCACCACATTTCTCGTCCCGAATACATTGGTCCGAACCGCAGCCATAACCTGGCCTTCGAGAAGATCAACGTGCTTGTGAGCCGCCGCATGGAAGACAATTTGCGGACGATGCTTTTCCAATGTCCAATTCAATTCCTTCTCTGAATTGACGTCCCCAAGAACAAGTTCAACCGCGTCATCTTGGGCCCGCTGAAGCTCACAATGCAGTTGATACAAACGGTCTTCGGCGTTATCGAAAACGACGATTCGCGCGGCCTTCGATCCGCACAGCCGTCGCACGAGCTCCGACCCGATTGAACCCGCGCCACCCGTGACCAGGATCGACTTACCCGAAAACGTGCGAGCCGATTCTCCAGACGTTCGGAATGTATCCCTTCCGAGAAGATCCCTATACCACTGCTCGTGTTCCAAGGTCATCGTTGCGCCTGGAAATCGCGAATCGCTTGCGCCACCGCCACGAGGTGTTCGTCTTTAAGTTCCGGATAAATCGGCAGCGACAACACCTCTTCGCTGCACTTCTCCGCCTCGAGAAATGCGCCTTCGCGGTAACCGAAATCGGTAAACGCCGGTTGCAGATGAAGTGCATGCGGGTAATAAATCTCGGTGGGAATCCCTCTGCTCTGGAGAAACTCCTTCAACGCGTCGCGTTTCGCCGAGCGGATCGTGAACTGGTTGTAGACGTGGAAATATCCCTCAGGTTCACTCGGCAAAGTCACAAAATCGCAATCGGAAAGCAACTCGCTATACCGTCCCGCATTCTTCCGCCGCCCGCTCGCCCACTGATCCAGATACCGTAACTTCACCCGCAGCACAGCCGCCTGCAGCGCGTCCAGACGGCTATTAATCCCCAGCAGCACGTAATCGTATTTCGTCTTACTGCCATGATTCCTGAGTAGCTTCAATTTCGCCGCCAGTTCCGCATCGTTGGTCGTGATCAGACCACCATCACCCGCTCCCCCCAGATTCTTTGACGGAAAAAAGCTGAAGCAGCCAAACGTGCCCATGCGTCCGGCAACTCTTTCGCCTATTCTCGCCCCGATCGCCTGCGCCGCATCTTCCACGACAGGAATGCCTCTCTTGCTCGCAATCTCGAGAATGGGATCCATATCGGCGCAAAGCCCAAACAGATGCACCGGGATGATTGCCTTGGTCCTCGGCGTAATCGCCTGTTCCAGCTTTCTGGCATCGAGGTTGAACGTCACGGGATCAATGTCTACGAACACCGTGCGCGCATGCAGACGCGCAATCGCTCCCACGGTCGCCACGAACGTGAACGGGACCGTGATCACTTCATCACCGGGCCCAATCTCGAGCGCCATGAGTGCCAGCAGTAATGCGTCCGAACCAGAGGCACATCCGAAAACGTACTCGCAGCCGACCTGCGACTTCACCTCTTCTTCAAACGCGCTCACCTCCGGCCCCATGATGAAGACCTGAGACTCGAAAACGCGCTCGACCGCCGAGTTCACCTCATCACGAATGGTCGCGTACTGAGCTTTCAAGTCGAGGAACGGAAAAGCAGGTCTGACGGCCGTGGCGACAGGCATGAATGACTCCTGTGGAACTATTGAGATTACAGGAGCAGGAACCGAGGAAACAACTTCTAGGCGGGAAACCTTAACGCGCCATGATCCGCTCAGGGCGTAGCTGAATTCTTCGTCGAAACCACCCGTCCGTATTCAGTCGCTCTCCCTATTCGATCAAAATAGTTGTACGCAGCGTGTGTGATTCTCGCGATAGCTGCTTCGCCATCTGGCTCGTGGTGCAGATAACCCGTCATCACGCAAATCACAAACGGTCGATTGGTCGCAAACACGATTCCCGAATCGTTGCGTATCGCCTCTAGTTCGCCCGGCTTATCCGCTGAAACGATCTCGTCCGGTACTACCCGGCGAATCTGGCTTTCTTTGTGTGTCGCGAGCATCCTGAAGAAGTCGTCCTTCAGCTCGCCACTAAATAGCTTCCCGCCATAAAGAGCTTGTAGCAGCGCCATCATCTCGCGTGGCGTCGAAATGTTCTCTCGGCCTTCCGATGCGGCCTTAACGTCCATCATCTTGCGCCGCAGCAACGTGTTCTTCAGACCCAGTTCGCGCAAGGTTGCATTCACATTCTCCATGCCGACGCGGTCTATCAGGACGTTCGTTGCGCTGTTGTCGCTCACGGCAATCATCATGGTTGCGAGATCGCGCAAGGTAACCTGCGTCACACCAGGGCTGAGTCCGTTGTAGATGTCGCCATCCTGCACCATGTCAGACTTGCGGACCGTATACAGTTCCGTAAGTTTGAGCTTCCCCTGTGCTGCCTGCCGATAGAGTTCCGCCAGCACCGCAATCTTGATGGAGCTCGCCTGCGCGAACACGTTGTCGGCGTGCCACAACATCGCTTGACCGCTGGAAAGATCTAGGATGGCGACACCCATGACTCCATCCAGGTTGCTGTCCGTCTCCTGCACCTCTGCCTCCAGCTTTTGCCAGAGCAGCTGCTGTTTGTCGTTGGTCGCCTCAGGACAGCACGAGGGAGCATTCTGGCTAAAAGCCGTGGTGAATGCCGCCAACAGAAGTACGACCATGAAGGCTCGGTTCCGCATAGTTATTCGGGAGGTGTTTCTCGCAGACGTTCTGCTGCTCTTTCCGGACTCACCGGCGTAAAGTACACCTCTTTGTACGTATATGACTTCGCCTTCCCCGGCAGTACCGGCATGATCTCGATGTGCCAGTGGTAATCATCTTCGATGGTCTTCCAGTATCCCAGCACCTCCGAGCGGTGCAGCGTATTCGGAGCCGTGTGCAGCACCAGGTGAAAAGCATCCGTGAGGGTCCGTATGCGTTTAAGCGTTCGCCGAACCAAGGCGGCCAACTCCTTCACGCCTGAATTCCGCGCCGTTACGCCCTTCTCGAAGAACGCCTCATGGCTGCGCTGCATGATCCACGTCTCGTACGGCACTCGCGGCGCGTACGGGCACAGCGCCACATAATCGCCGCGATTCTCAATGATCCTTGTAGCCTCTGTCTCTTCCTGGTCCAGGATGTCGCAGAAGACGCAGCGTTCTTTCTGCTGGTAGTAATCCTTCCCCGCGCGCAACTCATACAGGATCCGCCGCGGAACAAACGTCGTCGCCGTCAACTCACTGGTCGGATGTTCGAAGTCCTGCCCAGCAGCTGCCCCGAAATTCTTGTAGATGGTCACATACTTGAACCGCTGGTCCTGCTTCAGATCCTGTATGCGTCCCGCCGCGAGCAGCAGAAACTGCTCCACTTCGGCATCTGTCGCGTCCCACAGCTGTCGCTTGTGATTCGGATTTTCGATGAGTACTTCGTGCGCGCCGACGGTCCGCATCTGGTCGTAGAGGCCTTCACCCCTGCGCGCCGCCTCTCCTTCAACGCGAAACACGGGATTGGGATGCACCACCGCTCGCGCTGACCAAGGCCAGCCACCCACCGGTGCCTGCGACGACACCACATGTGGCTGGCTCGGCGAATCGGGGCAGAACGGGCAAACGCGGTTTTCGTGCACCTGGCCGACAGGATCGTCACCCGTGATCACCCAGGAGCGCGTAATCGGATCTTTTCTTAGCTGCATCGCGCTACAAGGAAAGCAGAGAGTGGGCTTGCCGTCAATCGTGGCTTCACTGGCGCGCTACAATGCTTGCTCCCGGAGGTCCCCATGAAACGCGTAACCGGACTCGGCGGTGTATTCCTAAAGTGTGACGATCCACAGAAAATGTATGACTGGTACTCGCAGCACCTCGGCCTGAACCGCCTCGAAACTGGCAAAGGTATCGTCTTCCAGTGGCGCGATCCACAGGAGCCGGAGCAACTCGGAATGACCGTCTGGTCACTGTTCCCTCGCGACGCGAGTTATTTCAAAGATAGCCGCTCGCCGGTAATGCTCAACTATCGTGTCCGCGATCTTGACGAATTGCTGGCGACCTTGAAAGCAGAGGGCGTCGCCATCGACCCCCTATCGCGAAGACTATGACTACGGCCGCTTCGCCTGGATTACCGACCCAGAAGGCAATCGCATCGAACTCTGGGAACCGCCGAAAACTCCGAAGCCCGAGGTCTAAGCATCGCCTTAGTCCCTTGGTGCCACACATCTGCCCGAGTTTGGCAGGTGTGGGTGTTAAGTGGCTTGAGCGTCTTTCATCCTCTCCTCGCTACGATCTTCCAATCTCCACACGGTTCCGATTGCTATAATCCGCGCAGCTTCCGCCATGACCGACTCGCCGCATTTGCAGCAGACCGAACCCGGCACTCCCCTGATGCGGCAGTACACTGCCATCAAGAGGCAGCATCCCAACGCTCTGCTGTTTTTTCGGCTTGGTGATTTTTATGAGCTCTTCTTCGAAGATGCCGTCATCGCCTCGCGCGAGCTCCAAATCACGCTGACCTCTCGCAACAAAGAAAAAGGGATAGCCGTCCCCATGTGTGGCGTGCCCTATCACGCCGCCGAAGGATACATCTCCAAGCTGATTCGCAAGGGATTCAAAGTCGCCATCTGCGAGCAGATGGAAGACCCGAAAATCGCGAAGAAGATTGTCCGCCGCGAAGTCACTCGCGTCCTTACTCCTGGCACTGCCGCGGATTCCGGTCTCAGCTCCGACGAAAACAACTTTCTCGCCGCGATTGCCCGCATGCCCGGTCGTAATGGATCTATCAGCTCCGGTGTCGTTGGCTTCGCAGCGCTCGACCTCTCTACTGGCGAGTTTCGCGCCACTGAATTCTCCGGCCCAGGTGCCGAGCGCCGTATCTGGGACGAACTTGAGCAATTGCGCCCACGCGAGGTTTTGTATGCCAGCGGCCTGCCGCTCTTCGAAATCAACGCGTCTCAAGCTACTTTGCCTGCCAGTGCTCCTCGAGTCGCCGGAACAGGAAACGCGAAGTGGGCGCTCACTCCCCTCGAAGACTGGGTCTTCGCAACCGACTATGCCATCCCCCTCGTCGAGAATCATTTCGGCGTCCTTTCTCTCGAGGGCTTCGGACTCGCCGGACGATCCTCCGCAGCAGCGGCGGCCGGAGCCGTGCTCCATTACGTTCGCTCCACCCAGCGAGGCTCGCTCGATCACGTCGACCGCATCGGTTACTACGAGCGTCAGGAATGCCTGGTCCTCGACGCCGTAACGGTTCGCAACCTCGAACTTGTCGAACCGCTTTTTGCCGCTTCAGGGGATTCGGTAACTCTGTTCCGCTGTCTCGACGCGACGCTCACTCCAATGGGCAAGCGCCTGTTGCGTGCCTGGCTGCTGCGCCCCGCCCTCGACCCTGCCGAAATCGAGTCGCGCCTCGATGCTGTGAGTGATCTCAACCAAGACCTGATCCAGCGCGAAGAACTCCGCCGTTGTCTCGACGGCATCTTCGATATCGAGCGTTTGCTCAGCCGGGTGACGCTAGAAACCGCGAATCCGCGCGACGTTCTCGGCCTCGCTGCTTCTCTCGCAAAGATTCCGCCGCTGAAAGCAGCACTCGCGAAGTTCACAGCCGATCGCCTGCAGCGGCGTTTCGCCTCGATGGACGATCTCGCCGATCTTCACGATCGCATCCAGCGGACGATCGTCCCCGAGCCGCCGCTCACGCTCAATGATGGCGGCGTGATCGCCGCAGGAATTGATCCCGATCTCGACGAACTCCGTACCCTATCGCGGAACAGCAAGCAATTGGTAGCTCAGATCGAGGAACGCGAACGCCAGCGCACTGGGATCGGATCGCTCAAGGTAAAGTTCAATTCTGTCTTCGGCTACTACATCGAGATTTCCAAGGCTAACCTTCATCTCGCCCCCGCCGATTACGAGCGCAAACAGACCCTCGTCAACGCCGAGCGTTTCACCACTCCGGAGCTGAAGGAATACGAAGCCAAGATTCTCGACGCCCAAGACAAAATCGTCGACATCGAGCGCCGCATCTTCGCCGAGCTGCGTGTTGCCGTCGCGGCCGAGGCCAAGCGCATTCGCCACACCGCGCTCGCGATCGCCGAAGTCGATCTGCTGGCCTCATTCGCGCATCTCGCTTCCGTCCGCAATTATTGCCGTCCGAAATTGGACGACTCCGGCGATCTCGAGATTGTCGAGGGCCGTCACCCCGTCGTCGAAGTTCAGGAGCTTGCCGGAGCCGAGCGCTTCGTTCCCAACGATCTCTATCTGAACTCCACCTCGCAGGCGATTCTCGTTCTTACCGGACCGAACATGGGTGGCAAGTCTACGTATCTGCGGCAGACCGCCCTCGTCGTGATCATGGCGCAAGTGGGATCGTTCGTTCCCGCCCTGAAGGTTCGTATGAGTGTTGTCGATCGAATCTTTACCCGCATCGGCGCCAGCGATAATCTGGCCCGTGGCCGTTCCACGTTCATGGTCGAGATGACCGAGACCGCTAGCATCTTGAACACCGCGACTGCGCGTTCGCTGATCCTCCTCGACGAAATCGGCCGTGGTACCGCAACTTACGACGGTCTGGCAATCGCCTGGGCCGCTATCGAATACATTCACTCGCAGACACGCGCGAAGACGCTCTTCGCCACCCACTATCACGAACTAACCGAACTCGCCGACCGCCTCTCCGGCGTGAAGAACTTCCACGTTTCTGTGAAAGAGACCGGCAGCGGCATTGTCTTTCTTCGCAAAGTCGAAGCTGGTCCCGCCGACAAGAGCTACGGCATTGAAGTCGCCAAGCTTGCAGGATTGCCCAACGAAGTTGTCCGCCGTGCGCGCGAAGTTCTCGCCGAGCACGAATCTGCCGAGCGCCGCGCCTCGGACAAGCTCTCTCATGACGAAAGGCCCGATCAGCCGCTGCAACTGACCATCTTTACGCCACTGTCACAAAAGATCGTCGACCAACTCCGCCAGGCCGACCTCGATCGCCTCACCCCTCTCGAAGCCCTGAACCTGTTGAGCACTCTCAAGAAACAACTGGATTAGCTTCTCTGAAGTGAAATCTTCTGAATGATCGGATAAGCCCGCCTGTCATTTCGAGCGAGGCCGCTCTTTTGCAGCCGAGTCGAGAGACCTTGCGTTTCTACGCGAACCACGCACCGGCTGCCTATTAGTTCTTACCAACGCTTCGCCGCTCGCGTTACACTCGACTGCTTACCAT
>CAZBCQ010000005.1:38007-53835 GCA_964490255.1 uncultured Terriglobales bacterium
CCTATTAGTTCTTACCAACGCTTCGCCGCTCGCGTTACACTCGACTGCTTACCATGGCCCTCAAATCTGCCATCGAGCTTCGCTTTCAAGTCGGACAACTCCTGATCATGGGTTTCGACGGCACCGAAGTCTCTTCGCATCTGCGCACTACGCTTTCGACGCTGCAGCCGGGCGGGATCATCCTATTCCGCCGTAACATCGAAGCCGCCGATCAGACGTACGCTCTCAATCGCGAGTGCCATAGCTACCTGCGTACTCCGCCTTTTCTCTCCGTCGATCTCGAGGGCGGTACCGTCGATCGTTTCCGCGACCTCATCGCCCCTATGCCCTCGGTCGCCGATGTAGCTGCCGCCGGACCGAAAAAGCTTCTGCGTAAGCACGGCCTCCTGCTTGGCGCTGAATGCCGCACGCTCGGCTTTAATACCGACTTCACCCCCTGTCTTGACCTCCGGCTTCCGCCCTCACTCAGTGTGATGACCTCGCGCACCATCTCGCCTGATCCGAAAGCGACCGTAGCTGGCGCACGCGAGATTCTTCGCGGCCTCCACGATTGCTACATCCTCAGCTGCGGAAAGCATTTCCCCGGCCTCGGCGAAGGCCGCCTCGACAGCCACAAGGGCATGCCGGAAATCGACAAGCCATTCAAACGCATTTGGGAAGAAGACCTCTATCCCTACCGCGAACTCAAGCGCCAATTGCCACTCGTGATGGTTTGCCACGCTTCCTATCCGGCAGTGACTGGCGATCGCACGCCCGCGTCCATCTCTCGCAAATGGGTCACCGACATCCTTCGCAAGAAGATTGGTTACAAGGGGCTGATCGTCACCGACGATCTGGAAATGGGCGGAGTGCAGGAAGCGCTTCCGGTAGAACAGGCCGCTGTAGAAGCGATCCGCGCCGGTTGCGAACTCTTCATCGTCAGCCGACAGGAAGAACTCGTCTTGCGGACCTATGAAACTGTCCTGCGCCAAGCCGAGAAAGAGAGGCGCTTCGCTGACCTCATTCGTAAGGCCGCCAAGCACATCACCGCTTTTAAGAAACGAGCGGGGGAGTTCAAGAAACGCCCCAAGCCGCCGTCGACGAAGAACATCGACTCACTCCGGCGCAAAATCTGGGAGTACACCGAGGAAATTCGGCTCGACTCCGACGCCGCGAGGACCGCATGATCGTTGCCGGGGTGATGAGCGGCACCTCCGCCGACGGCATCGATGTCGCCATCGTTCAACTTCGTGGGCGCCGCTTTCGCACGCGTCTCGAATTGCTTGTGCACGAGGAGTATTCCTTCCCGGCCGCAGTTCGCCGCACCATCTTGTCTTTCATGAACGCCAAGGTTCCTGTGGCCGATCTTGCGCGCCTCAATTTCCTCCTCGGCGAGCTCTATGCCGAAGCAGTCACGCGCACCTGCGAGAAGCACAAGATCGGCGCCAGCCTCATCGGCTGCCACGGCCAGACTCTTTATCATCAGGGTGAGCCCGCGCCATTTCTTGGCCGCAAGCTCGCCTGCACCTGGCAAACCGGAGAGAGCGCCATTCTCGCGCAGCGCACTGCCCTGCCCGTGGTCTCCGACTTCCGTCCCGCGGACATGGCTGCTGGCGGCAAGGGCGCGCCGCTGGTTCCCTTTCTCGACTACATCCTTTACCGTCACTACCGCCGTGGACGGATCGTCCAAAACATCGGTGGGATCGCCAACCTCACCGCCATTCCGGCCGCCGCGCGTCCAGAAAACGTAATCGCCTTCGACACGGGCCCCGGCAATATGGTCATCGATGCGGTAACCGAACGCCTTTTTCAGAAGCCCTATGATCGCGATGGTCGGATCGCTGGCCGTGGCCGCGTTCTCGAGCGCGTCATCGACGAAGTTCTTGCCCGCCCGTTCTTCCGCCGCAAACCTCCGAAGACCGCCGGCCGCGAGGATTTTGGCCGTGAATTCGTGGACGCATTCATCCGCGCCTGTGGGCGTGTCGCGAAAGAAGATGTAGTTGCCACTGCCACCGCTCTCACCGCACTGTCTATCGCCTATTCCATTCGCAACCTGCTGCCCGGAATGAAAACCGCCGCGCAGAAGCGACGCAAGCTTCCCTTCCGCGACTTCATCATCTCCGGCGGCGGCGCCAAGAACGCAACTCTCGTCGAGATGCTCGCGGAAAGCCTTCCCGGCCTGAAGATCTCCACCAGCGACAATCACGGTATGCCTTCCCAGGCAAAAGAGGCCGTCGCTTTTGCCCTGCTCGCGTACGAAACCTGGTTCCGTCTCCCAGGGAACATACCTTCCGCGACGGGCGCTGAACATCCAGCCATTCTCGGCAAGATCACCTTTCCGTAACGTGGCTGCTAGTTTTCTCTGCACCCTCTGTGGTAAAGATTTGTTTTGCGACAATTTCCCCATCTCCTGCTGACCGCCGCGTTGCTGTTGGCGCTGTGCGCCTGTTCGCGCAAGCCAGACCCGAACACGCTGGTTATGGTCATCGCTAGTAGCCCCAACAACCTCGACCCGCGTATTGGGATCGACGGCGAATCAGAGCGCATCGACCAACTGATCTTCGACGCCCTCGTTCGTCGCGACGAGCACTTCAATCTTCAGCCTTCGCTTGCCACGAGGTGGGAAGTCCCCGATCCGCTGACGTACGTTTTCCACCTACGCAGTGGGGTCCGTTTCCACAATGGACAGCTTCTAACCTCCCGTGATGTGAAGTGGACCTTTGATTCCATCATTAACGGCACCATTCGCACCGCCAAAGCCAGCTCGTATCGCTTCGTCGACCATGTTGACGCACCGGACGATCAGACTGTCATCTTTCGACTGAAGGAGCCTTGGGCGAGCCTGTTGTGGAATGTTTCTGGCGGCGCTATTGGAATTGTGCCTTATGGCTCAAAAAGCGAGATAACTACGCATCCGATCGGCTCTGGCCCATTTCGTTTTGTAAGCGCAGCACAGGATAAAGATGTCGTCATTGAACGCAATCGCGACTACTGGGCCGCTCTGCCACACGTTCAGCGAGTTCTCTTTACGGTGGTGCCTGACACAACTACGCAAGCGTTGGAATTACGGAAAGGGAGCGCGGACATTAGCATCAACGCGCTTACGGCTGACATGCTTCTCGCCATCAGCCGCAATCCAAAACTCGTCGTGCAACAGGCGCCCGGAACGAATCTTGGTTACCTCGCCTTCAACACGCGCGATCCGATCCTGAAAGACATTCGCGTTCGACAGGCGATTGCGTATGCGATCGATCGTCGTCCCCTGATCCACTATCTGTGGCGCGACCTCGTGCGTCCGGCTTCCAGCGTCCTTCCTCCAAATTCCTGGGCATATGACGACACGGTCAGAAAGTACTCACACGATCCGGATCGCGCTCGTCAACTCCTCGATGAAGCAGGCTACAAACCCGTAAACGGCATCCGCTTTCACATCACTTTCAAAACGTCCACCGATGAAAGTTCGCGGCTGACCGCCGCCGTTCTTCAACAACAATTTCGGGACGTAGGCATCGCGCTCGATATCCGCACTTATGAGTTCGCCACCTTCTTTGCGGATGTCACCAAAGGCGCCTTCCAGCTATATACGTTGCGCTGGATAGGAGGCAACGCAGACCCTGACATCTTTGAGTACGCGTTCGATTCCAGCCATATGCCGCCTAAAGGCCAGAATCGCGGCTTCTACTCCAATCCCAAACTCGATGCCCTGATCGCAGCCGGCCGCAAGGAGACCGATCAGCAGAAACGCAAACTCATCTACGCTCAGGTCCAGCAGATTCTTGCCGAGGATCTTCCCTACATCAACCTGTGGTATCTCGACAACGTGCTCGTGCACACGGCTCGCGTCAGCAATCTCCCGCTGAACCCCGCCGGCAATTACGATTTCCTGGTCTCTGCCCAACTCCGGTAGCTCGCCGACCGCATGTTACCATCGTAGTTTTGCAAGGGGCGTAAGTGCGCATTCTGTTCATTGGCGACATTTTTGGAAGGCCGGGCCGCACCATGGTCAAGCAACACTTATCCGAAGTTGTCGAGCAGCAACACGTCGATCTCATCATCGCCAATGGTGAAAATGCGGCGGGGGGCTTTGGGATCACCCCGCAGATTGCCGAAGAACTGTTCGAGCAAGGGATCAGCGTGATCACCACTGGCAATCACGTCTGGGATAAGCGCGAGATCATCGACTACATGCAGCAGGCCACCAATGGCCAGCCTGCGCGGCGCCTCATCCGCCCTGCGAATTATCCCGAAGGCACGCCCGGCCACGGTTTCTACCAGGGCAAAACGAGGGATGGAGTTCCCTACGCCGTGATCAATCTCCAGGGGCGCGTCTTTCTTCCCAGCAACGACGATCCTTTTCGTGTTGCCGATCGCCTGCTCCAGCAGATCACCGCCAAAGTGATTCTTGTCGACGTGCACGCCGAAGCCACTTCCGAAAAGGTGGCAATGGGCTGGTATCTCGATGGCCGCGTCACTGCCGTCCTCGGAACCCACACCCACATCCCGACCGCCGACACGCGCGTTCTGCCGAACGGCACCGCTTTCCAGACCGATATCGGCATGACCGGCCCCTACGACAGCATCATCGGCGTGCAGAAAGAACTCGTCATCCAGCGCTTCCTGACGAACCTTCCCGCGCGCTGGGAAGCAGCCACTGGCGATCCTCGTTTTTGCGCTGTCGTGATCGAGTGTGACGAGAACACCGGCAAAGCCTCGTCCATCGAGCGCGTCATGATCGGCGAGAATTGACCTGCAACCCTTTCGCATCTAAGTTCCCGAACCATGCAGCCCACGAACAACTTTGACTGGCGCGCCGCTGATGCCTATCTCTTCGACATCGATGGCACTCTCCTCAACACACGCGACGGCGTGCACTACTACTCCTTCCGCAACGCGCTGAAAAATATCTTCGGCATCGATGCAAGCATTGAGGGAGTGCCCGTTCATGGGAATACGGACGTCGGGATTCTGCGTGCCGTCATCCGTCGTGCAGGAATTTCTGACGCCTCGTTTGAAGAGAAACTTCCGTTGATCGTTCAACAAATGTCGGACGAAGTCGAAGGCCAGAGCCATGAAATCCGCGCCGATATTTGTCCCTCCATCCGTGAACTGCTTGAGTCCCTGCGTGCCTCCGGTAAGCTGCTGGGCATTGTGACGGGAAATTTCGAACGCATCGGCTGGGCCAAACTTGCTGCGACAAACTTAAAGCGATACTTTAGCTTTGGCTCCTTCAGCGATCAAAACGAGCTACGTGCTGACATCTTCCTCGCGGCGCGAAAAGAAGCTAAGAGGCGCCTCGGCCCGGAGGCAATAGTTCACGTTGTTGGCGATACGCCCTCCGATATCGCCGCCGCGCGCCAAGCCGGACTGTCCATCATCTCTGTCGCTACGGGCATTTATCCTTTTCACGACCTCGCAGCCCTTAAGCCTGACCTCTGCGTTCCGTGCTGTACCGACCTCTTAGCGCTCACTCAGGTAAAGGCCTGAATAGTGACTTCAGAGCTGCCCAGCAGGATAGAATGGCTCTGATGCGAGCTGCCGTACTTAGCGCGATCCTGCTGTTCCCGTTGATATGTTTTTGTCAGGAAGCCGCGCCCACGAAGTGTGCCGATTCAAACTGTCCGTCGGAAGTGTCTAAAGCCGACCAGAAACAGGCTCGCGAGCACTACAAGAAAGCCCAGGAACTGGAGCGGCACGGTCACCTAGAAGAGGCATTGGAAGCAGCTCGTCAGGCCAACAAGTTGGTTCCACAGGACGCCACCTACGCCACCGAGGCCGAGGTTCTGCGACAGGCGTTGGTTACGCAACACGTCCGTCGAGGCAACTCATTGCTGATGTCCGGAAAGCGCGAAGAAGCGGCCAAAGAGTTCCGTTCCGCAGTTGAGCTCGATCCTGAAAGCAAAGTTGCCGTTCAGCAGCTTCGTGAATCGCAGCCGCGCATCCCGCGTTCTTCGTACGATAACGTAACCTTCACCGACCAGTGGCAGCCCATCGTTCTCTCACCTGCTGCTGGACGTTTTGATTTCCACATTCGGGGCACTACCCGCGACGCGATCGAACAGGTAGCGCAGAAGTTCGGGGTGAAGGTCACCTTTGACGACTCAGTCCAGTCCAAGCCTGTTCGATTCGATGTGGAAGATGCCGATTTCTTCATCGCCATGCGCGCCTTGGGAGAGGCCACCAAGACCTTCTGGGTCGCTTTTTCCCCCGATCAGGCCATCATCCTGCAAGACACGCCCGAGCAGCACCGCACCTTTGACCAGATGACCATGCGCACGTTCTACCTGTCCGATGCGACGTCTCAACAAGAGCTCCAGGACATGGTGAATACGCTCCGTACCATCTTCAACATTAAGTTCATCACCTCGCAGCAGGGCAGCGGGACCGTTACTGTACGCGGAGAAAATAGCGCCGTGGAAGCGGCCACTCGCTTTCTTGATTCTTTCGCGATGAAGCGGCCACAGGTGATGCTGGACATCCAGGTATTCGACGTCAGCAGCACCTTCGCACGCGCCATGGGCGTCAGCTGGCCCCTGCAGTTCCAGGCGATCAACGTCGGAGCGGGCCTTGCCGCATTGTTAGGAAGTGGCACGAACATACAAAGCCTGATTAGCCAATTGATTTCCGGTGGCGGCATCAACCAGGCCAATAGCACAGCGCTTTCCGCTCTGCTGGCGCAGGCGCAAAATTCCAGTCTCTCTCAGCTCTTGAACACACCATTCGTGACTTTTGGTGGGGGCAAAACTCTCTTCGCGGTCCCCGTCGCTCCAGCCACGCTCCATTTTTCTCTGAACCAGTCTGACATCCGCGAACTCGATCACATCAGCCTTCGTGCCGCACAAGCGTTGCCCGCTACGATGCGGATTGGCAGTCGCTACCCGATTTTGAATGCGAGCTATTCCCCAATTTATGCCAGCCCTGCGATCAC
Source organism: uncultured Terriglobales bacterium (assembly GCA_964490255.1). Classification (GTDB taxonomy): domain Bacteria; phylum Acidobacteriota; class Terriglobia; order Terriglobales; family Acidobacteriaceae; genus JAJPJE01. The sequence goes on from CAZBCQ010000005.1 coordinate 44,912, forward strand.
TCAGTCCATCGCGAACCGGAGTTATGTTGCGCCGTTCCCTTCCTTCAGCTACGAGGATCTGGGAATTTCTCTGAAAGCGACCCCCCAGATTCAGGACGACTCGTCTGTCAATTTGAAATTCGAGCTTCAGATTCGGACGCTTACTTCGCAGAGTTTCAATGGCGTCCCGGTAATCGCGAATCGCGAATACAGCGGCAACTTGACTCTGAACGACGGGGACTCCGGACTCGTGGCGGGCTTCATCTCCAAGCAGGAAGTGCACACGCTGACGGGAATCCCTGGACTCGCGACCGTGCCCGGACTTAATTACGCCACCTCCACTCTGGAGAAAGACGAGCAGGATGACGACCTGCTGATCGTGGTCACACCCTACGTTCTCAGCCCACCAAGCCGCGCCAACAATGAGATCTGGCTTGCGCCGCGGGCTGCCGGCCTGTAGCAGACCACACCCCGGCCTCCATCATCACAGCCGCCAGGCGATTACGGTTCCTGTTGCGCCTGGAATTCTGTCAGCTCTTTCAAGACGTCGTATGGCATCCCGGAAACATTCGATACTTTCCGTCCGTTGATGAACAGTGTCGGCGTCGAGGTCACCTCTACCGACTTCCCGAGCTCCATCGACTTATAGATTTTCGCGGCTGTCCCCGGATCGGCCACACACGCATCCAGCTTCGCTGCATCCGCGCCTGCCTGCACTGCGTAATCCTTCAGCTTGGGAATCGCCTGATCCTCGTCGAGCGACTCCATCGAAGCCTGGTTGTCATACACCAGCGACTGAAATTTCCAGAACGCATCTGGGTTCTGATCCCTCGTACACTCTCCGTATTTCGCCGCAGCAAAAGCCCACTTGTGCAGCGTCACCAGCGGGAACTGCTGGAACACCAAACGCGCCTGCGGAACATCACCCAACAACTTGTCGATGGTGGGTTGCGCCCCCTTGCATGCGGGACACTGCAGATCTCCAAACTCTACGATCGTGACCTTAGCGTCTGCCGGTCCACGCGAAGGCCCACTGAGTTTGGCTTTGAGTTCATTTGCAACTCGCGCGTACGGATTCGGGCCGAACGGCAACATATCTCCAGCAATCGCGTACTTTTGATCCGGCGTTACGAACAGCTTCATCTCCTGCGCGCCCTGAGGCGTCCGCAAGACAATCGTGACCGCCGAGATCGCGGGATCCTCCGCGGGTTTGATATCGGCGACTTCCCACTTGATGTTTGGGTCATAGCCGAATGTGTGGCGCAGAAAAGAATCGACCACTTCGCGACTCGGACGAGTGCCTTGTGCTGCCGTCTCAGACTTCGTGTTGCTTGGAGCGGCGCTTTTCGCCGATTGCGTCCACCCAACCATGCCACACACTACTACCGCTACCATCGTCAGCAGAAACTTACGCATTTTTTCCTTTTGGTGCTTTTAGATTTCGGACTTTGCCGCAATGGGTAAACGCCGTCCCACACCGAAGGCCTTTTCGGATATTTTCAATCCCACGGCTGCCTGCTGCCGTTTATATTCTGCCCGATCGACCATTCGCATCACGTTCTTCACCAGTTGCAGGTCAAACTTGTGTTCGGCGGCAATCTGCTCGGCCGATTCGTTGCCTTCGATGTACGCCTCCAGGATCGCATCCAGCACATCGTACGGCGGTAAACTATCCACATCTTTCTGATTCGGACGAAGTTCCGCCGAAGGAGCTTTCTCAATCGTCGAACGTGGAATCACCAGTCTCTGCGAGTTCACATATTCCGCCAGTCGATAAACCATCGTCTTCGGCACATCCGAGATCACCGCCAGGCCCCCGACCATGTCCCCATACAGAGTGCAGTACCCAACCGCCAGTTCCGATTTGTTCCCGGTGCTCAATACCATTGCGCCCAGCTTGTTCGAAAGCGCCATGAGCAGTGCGCCACGGATGCGTGACTGAATATTCTCTTCTGTGACGTCCTCGTCGCGTCCCGCGAACACCGGCCGCAGAGTGTTCAGATACGAATCGAAGATATCCGTAATCCGTATCAGCTCGAATTGGATTCCCAGATTGTTTGCCAGCGCCTTCGCATCATCGATGCTGCCGCGTGACGAATACGGGCTCGGCATTCCGACGCCAATTACATTTTCTTTCCCGAGTGCTTCGGCCGCAATACAAGCCGTCAGCGCCGAATCGATGCCGCCGCTCAGTCCAACCAGAACTCGTTGGAACCCGCACTTCCGCACGTAGTCGCGCGTGCCTAGAACGAGCGCCGCAAAGGCACTCGCTTCCGCGCCACTAACCTGTTCGTGAACCTCGCCCCGTAGACTGTCCGTATCGAAGCAAAGCAGATCTTCCTCGAACGACTTGCCTCTGGCCGCAACCGAACCGTCGGCCCCAATTACGACGCTCGAGCCATCAAAAATCAGGCTGTCGTTTCCACCCACCAGATTCACCATAGCAACCGGCACTCTATGCCTCTGCGCGATTGCCGCCAGCATCTGTTCCCTCAGCTTCTGCTTGCCGACGTAGAATGGGGACGCCGAGATGTTCAGCAGCAGCGTTCCGCCTTCATGCACCAGCTTTTCTACCGGATCCAACGGATAAAGTCGCTTGCGCCAGAAATTCTTATCGTTCCACGCATCCTCGCAGATGGTGAGTGCTACCGGCTGTCCATCCAGCTGAAACAGGCGCTGCTCAGCGGCAGACGCGAAATTCCGCGACTCATCAAACACATCGTAGGTAGGAAGCAGCACTTTCGATTGCAGCAGTTCGAGTTCGCCATTGCGGATCACCGCCGCCGAATTCAGAACCGATTTCCCGGTCTCCGCGCTGGCCGGAGTCACCGCCCCGCACACCACCACAATCCCGGATGTCTCCTTTTGAATTCGTTCCAGCGCTTTGAGATTTCGTTCAACAAAGGAAGGACGTTCAACGAGGTCCCTGGGCGGGTAACCGCAAACGCTGAGCTCCGGAAAGAGAATTAACTCAGCTCCGCTGGAGTGCGCTCGCCGCGAAAATTCAATGATCTTGTCCGTGTTCCTTTGGAAATCACCAATTGTGGTATTGATTTGTCCGAGCGCAATCTTCACGAATCAAGTGTAAAGGTCGCCGCTCGAAAGCGACAACTTCGAACGAGATCGCATTAGTTTGGACCTGTACTGTTCGGCGGCGGACCGTTGTTGTCTGGCACAGTCGTACGCGTGGTAGTTGGAATCGGCAAGGGTTGTGGGGCCTGGGTCGTCGGCCCTGTCTGGGGGATATCAATGCCCGGACCGCCGGGGTTCGGCGAAGGACGCGATCCTCCACCGTTTGGATCAGCGGGACCACCCGGCGCACCTACTGGGACCTGCTGCGGGCTCGGCGAAGTCCGCGACGTGGTCCTTGTCTGGCTGTCATCATCCGGTCCATCCTCGCCCGGCCTGCGCAGCGACGGCCGATTCACCGGAACGACCTGCGGTTGCCCGCCTTGTTGGGCCACATCCACGTTCGGCTTCTTGGGCGCCTCGATTTCCTTCTCTGTTTTGATCAACTTCTGCCCATTCACCTGCATGACTTCAAGCCGCACGACTTCATCGCCGCTGAACCGCACGAACTGCACTTCTTGCGGAGGATTTCCGTAAATCCATTCTTCGAACTCGTTCCCGGTGACTGGGTCCTTCTCTCTGATCTTCTGTCCTGGACGCCCTTTCGCGTCCACCACCATCTCGTGATCCATACCCACAAGGATCTGGTGACTCTTGATCGCGGCCTTCACCTTCGGAGGAACTGTATCGAGGTATGCTTCGGCTGCGGACTTAGCATGGAAGTCCAGCACCGGCTCCAGCATCTTCTTCACGCGATCGCCATCTAGATTCGGAACGTTGTTGTCGAACGCAAGCTGCACGAAACTGCCGTGCATGTTTAAGTTTTCTGTCGACTGCTGCTGCCGCCCCGGGCTGTACGCGCCGCCCATGCTATCGACTTCGATGTGTTCGTACCACTTCTTCTTTCGCTCCGGGCCGCCATTAATCTCGAAAATGATGCTCTTCTGCTTGAAGATAATCTGCGTAATTCGCGCCTGGTCTCCCGGTTTCAAAGCGGGACCATAAGCCGCCACCGCGGTCGACAATTTCGACTCGTCCGCAATCGTCCCGTTTTTCAACGTAACACCGGCGCGTCCCATAGGAAATGGACGCCGTGCGTAGCACAGTTCCGATTGCAGTCCACGAATGATCAACATTCGATCTTGGGGTGTCAGCTTCCCCGTACTCGATGTGGACGCATTCTTGGTTTCTTGACTATCGTCGCCGAGCGCATACGGCAACAGCAGAAGGAACGCTAGGGTGGCAACTGCGAGAGCGAACAGACGTCGCTGGGTCATGACGGTTCTCGGCTGGTGGGGCGATTATACGTCCAAATCCGCTTACGGAGTTACACGCCCCGAGGTGTGCCGCTTCCTTGGCTCAGTTGGATGCTATCCGAATCGGAACCGGTGAGGTCCTTTTCCGCCTCTAAACCTGGAAGCACCAACTTGGGACGGGTCTTCAGTCCCAGTGCCACGAAACCTAACCCGGCTACGATTCCCAGGGTTCCAGCCGCTCCACCCTCGATCCCGTATTGCGCGCCCGTCAGCCACGCCGGACCACTCGGAGTTGCTCTCACCACCACCGAGAACTGCGAGATGCCGCTTACGGGAAGGCCGAAAAGCAGTCCTAGGGTCAGATTCCAGCCAAAATGCAGTCCCCACGGCAGCCACAAAGCCCTGGTACGCAAATAAGCGACAGCCATGACAATTCCAATCGCAATCGTGTTGATAAGGCTGAACATGGAAGCGTGCGGATTGCGCAGGTGAACTGTTCCAAATAGGGCCGAGGAGAGTCCAATCGCCGCAGCGGATCCGGTTGCGTCTACCAGCCGCTGAAAAGGATACCCTCGGAACGCAAGTTCCTCCGCCATAGCTCCGGTCGCCAAAATGAACGCGACCGCGCAAGCCAACTTCAGCGAATGGCTGCTGAGCACAAAATGAAATCCAAGATGATATCCAATCGCAATGGGCAGAACTGCCAACGTGACCATTGCGGCCCCGGCAATCAGTCCCACGAGTGCGTCGCGAACTAAGTGCCGTGACACTAACCCCATCGCAGGCAGTGGATTACCCTCCACCCGATCCAGCGTTTTCAGCAACCCGCTGAAGACGGCGAGCAGAAAAATCATCAGCAGGGGACGGTAGATAAGCTCGAACTTACGATCGCTAGGGCCAGCCCAGGAATTGGCTAGATCGACTGCGAAGCTGTTAACGACGAAAAAAAAGAACACCGAGAGCCCAAACCGCCACCCGCTCCGGAGCCGGCCATCTTCCCCCCAAAACAGGTCCATGAGCTTTCTGCTGTTCTACGCACCTGCAGCGCGCGCCGCCGATACTGCGAGACCCTGAGCACACAAAGTCGACGGAAGCACATGGCCTCCGTTCACTCGCAGCGCTTCAATCACGCGCTCTCTTGCTCCGGCTTTCACCATGAAGATCACGCATCCGCCGCCGCCCGCGCCGCACACCTTCGCTGCTCGGCCGCCGCTCTTCGCGGCCACTGCGATTAGCTTATCGATCAGCGGCGTCGAAATCTTTTCGTAATTACTGCGACGCAACTTCCAGTCCTCACGAATAAGCCTTGCGACCTCGTCCCAGTCCAGCTTGAGAAAGGCCTTATGCATCGCGCTCGACAGTGCCGAGATGTGCGCAAAATTCTTTACGACCTTCTTGTCTCCGGCAATGTGCGCCTTAAACACTTCCCAGTTGTTGATCCCCGAATGCCGTGGCATGCCTGTGTAAACGAGCAAGAACTGGGAGTCGATCATTTCTTGCGGAACCGGCAAAGCTTCGCGCTGAATTCCTTCCATCGTCAGATGGATCGCGCTCACGCCGCCATACAGCGCTGGATAGTAATCCTGGCAACCGGTAGGGACCTTGATCAGTTGGGCTTCCACGTTCTGCGCCAGAACCCGCATCTGTTCCAGCGAGAGTTTCTTGCCCGTAAGTTTCGCCAAGGCTGCCGCCGTAGCGATCATGAGCGCGGAAGATGCCGCGATGCCTGCTCCCGGCGGCGACTCAGAATTCGTCTCGAGAAGGAAACCGCCTTCCGGTCGAAAATGCTTGATCAGCTGTAGCGCCAGGCCATGCTTATATTTTCTGGCCTTGCACAGCGCTTGCAGATCGGTGAATCGCTCTTCCCTTTTGTGATCGATCGAGCGTAGATGGATTGCTTTACCCGGTTGCGGCGTGATCTTGCACGTTGTCATGATCGGCACAGCAAAATTTACTGTAACGGCGCCAGGGTGAAAGAGATAAAGAGGCCAGAGATCGAGGGTGCTGCCAGCCAAGTCGACGCGACAGGGCGCCTGGGCGACGATTGCTCGCCCATCAGCGACTGGGCTGGTGCCCAAATTCGAATGCATGCAACTTTTCTATCACGAACCGCAAATTTTCGCAGAATTAGAAACGTACTTAGGAAGGAGAAATTACTACCGATTTCACCGCGTTGCTACTTGGGAAGTGCCCTGCTCGTGTTGCGCGACGGCCTGCGCGCGCGGCCCAACCTGCTTCAGGATGAGCAGCTTCGACCTTCCCTCGCGACCGCCCGGCACGTAGACCAATTTCGTGCTCGGATCGAACGCCAGGCCCTCTCCTCGAACTTCGATGGTGTTATCCGAAGTGTCCAGGAATCGTGCACCGTCAACCCGCATCACCTGCACCATGTTTCCGGCGCCTGCATACAGGGTTCTGCTGCTCTCGTCGAACCACAATCTGTCCACTCCCGGAGCTGCGGCGACCCGCGCCGTCTCCGCCCCTGTCTGGACGTCGACCTGAATCACCGCCGATCGCACCGCGACGTACAAGCGTCGCTCCGCAGTATCCAAGGCAAGGCCTGAAGGTTGCGACCCGCGCAACTGATATCGTCGCGCTACCTGCATTCCCTCGCCAATTCCAATCACCTGTGCTTGATCCTGCAAGACCACAAAGAGTAGTTTTTGCTGCGAATCGAACACCATTCCCTGCGGAAGTCCTTCGACATTTAACCGCTGCGGCGAATCCGGATGTGCTGGATCGATCGACGTGATTGTCTGCGCCACTTCACTGCTTAAGAACAGTCGTCCGGCATCCGGAGAAAATAACATGTGGTCCACCGGTGCATCTGTCAGGATCGAGTTTTCGACGCTCCAGTCACCCGTAGTCACGATGAAAACCTTCGGCGTCGTCTTGCTGCTGATATAGACTCTGCGATTCGCCGAATCCACAGCCACGCCACTCGCTCCCGGGATGTTCTTGATCTGCGCGATCAGCCGTCGGCGCGGCATGTTGAAAATGTCGACGCTATTGGTCGCTGCGTGTGCGATTACGAGGTTTCCGTTTGCGACCGCAATCGCTTCGAAGCCAGGTTCTCCCGGCAAATCCACCATGGCGATGCGGCGCAAATCTCCGCTCCACAGCGCACACGTGAGACAAAAGACAGCAATCGTGACTGAAATGAAGATTCGCACGTTATTCTTAAAGAACGACTCCTGACTCCGTGCAGTGAGGTTTCGGACGAGGAATAAGATGCAGGTGAGTGGCAGTTCTGCTGCCTTTTAGTTAGATGGGCAAAGAAAAACGAGTGGCGACAGCCACTCGTCCTGTGGAAAAAGTCTCGAATTGTTAAGCTAAGTTCAACGTCTGCTTGAACGAACCCTTCTCGTTCATGATCTTTTCTTGCAGTAGTGTGATTGCATATATCAACTGCTCAGGACGCGGCGGGCATCCGGGGACATAAATATCCACCGGGATCACCTGGTTCACTCCCTGCACCAGCGCGTAATTATTGAATACGCCTCCGGAAGTTGCGCAGGCGCCCATGGAGATCACCCACTTCGGCTCCGGCATCTGTTCCCACAGCTGGCGAATCACCGGCGCCATTTTTTGTGACACGCGCCCGGCGATAATCATGAGGTCCGATTGTCTCGGCGACGGCCGAAATACTTCAGCGCCGAATCGCGCGATGTCGAAACGCGAAGCCCCCATCGACATCATCTCGATCGCGCAGCACGCCAGCCCGAACGTCATCGGCCAAATCGAGCTCTTCCGAACCCAGTTCACGACCCAATCCAGCGACGTCAGGATCACACCTTGGGGTACCGGATCACCAAAGGTCACCGAATCAACGCGGTGAATGCCATCTTTGGCGCCTACTAGATTGTCAAAACGATCTTGTCCTTGGGATGCCATCTCAACTTCTATTCTATAGACGATATCTAGGACAGGCAATCTTAGTCGTACAGTTACGTAGGGCGGTGGTGGCGCGGGGCCCTCGCCCACGCTGTAGCGCTGGCACGTCCCTGAGCGAAGCCAAATGCGTCTCGCCAGCTGTCGCGTGAGGCTCTGGGTCGGCGCACTCGCGATAGATGGAGCGCGCGAACATTCCTCAGCCACCAGCTACCCGACGAATCACTACACTACCAGCACCACTTTCCCGAACATCTGACTGCTTTCCAGATACCGATGCGCTTCCGCCGTATCCTTCAGCGGAAACGTTCGGTCCACCACCGGCTTCAGCTTCCCGCTGAACACCTCTGCGAGCACGCGATACAGATCGCCCATATTTCCCATGAACGATCCCAAATACGACAACTGCCGCGAATACAGAAATCTCAGGTCTAAATTGACGTCGGGCCCCGTTGTCGCACCGCAGGTGACAATCGTCCCGCCCGGCTTCAGCGATTTCATGCTCTCGTCCCACGTCGCCTGCCCGACGTGTTCGAACACAATATCGACTCCGCGCTTTGCGGTAATCTTCTTCACCTCCTCCGAAATCTTCTGCTTGTAGTGATCGATCGTGTAGTCCGCTCCGAGCTCTCGCGCCAGTTCTAATTTCTTGTCATCGCCTGCCGTGGTGATCACGGTTGCGCTGAACAGTTTCTTAGCGATCTGAATCGCCGCCGTCCCCACCCCCGA